>DASROG010000178.1:0-5115 GCA_035646995.1 Myxococcaceae bacterium | reverse complement strand
CGGTGGAGACCAGGAACTGCGCGTCGGCGGGCTTGAGGAGCACGAAGTCCAGGGTGCCCTTGCGGATGTGCTCCACCACGGCGGTGAGGCTCGGGTTGATGGCGCCCTCGAGGATGGCCTCCAGCAGGGTGAACCAGCCGGCGACGAGGAGGGCCTCCTCGAACGTCCAGCCAGCCACGCTCTCGCGGAGATGGAACACCGTGAACAGTGGAACCAGCGCGGTCAGGGTCCAGAACAGCGACACCACTCCGTCGAGAACGAAGTCCGCGCGGTACTGCAGCCCGAGCAGGACCGAGCTGCGGACCTGCACCTGAAACAGCCGCCAGTAGCGTCCGACCGCGATCATCCGCCGTAGGCCGCGAAGCGCTGCAGGCCCCTCCTCCAGATGGCGCGCACGCCGAGGGTGAAGAGACCCACCCAGATCCACTGTCCGAGGAGCAGGCGGAGCGCGGCGCCGCGGTCGAGCCCGCGGGTGAGCAGCTCCACCGGGAAACCGATCTGGTACCGGAACGGGAGCACCTCAATGGTGCCCCGGATGAGCGGTGGGAAGAGCTCGACGGGGATGAGGTACCCGCTGAAGACCATGTAGAGCGCGAGCCAGACGTCCATCAGCTTGACGCTGCTTCCGGTCCACAACGCCAGGGTCCCGATCCCCGCGTTGGCCAGGAAGGTGATGAGCCAGCCGCCGAGCAGGGAGAGAAGAAAAATGACCCAGAGGAGCGGGTCGCGCGGGAGCCGGCTGGCACCGGTGAGCACCAGGGCGAGCACCGCCACCGGGAGGGCGAGGACCATCCGGAGCGGGATGGCGGCGAGGTTCTCCACCGCGTACGAGACCATGGGGTGAACCGGCCGGAGCAGGCGCATCGCGAGCGTGCCGGTGCGCACCTCGAAGCTCAGCTGCCAGGCCACCCACGCTCCGGTGAGCTGCCGAACGATGAAGGTGGCGAGGAAGTAGGCGACGAAGTCGGCCTGGTTGAAGCGGCCCACCGGCGCGTCGTGGGCCACCTCCGACCAGAGCGCGAGCATGATCAGCGGCATGGTGGTGGCCAGCACCCAGACCAGCATCTCGGCTCGGTACGCCACCATCTCCGCGAAGCCGACGCGGAAGAGGGTGGGCAGCGCGCGCACGGTGCTCCGGAGGCTCATGCCGCGTCCTCCACCTCGCCCCGCGCGGCACGGCTCTGGGCGAACAGCTCGCTCATGACCTCCTCGAGCGGGGCGTTCTCCACGATGAGGTCATGAACCGGGAGCGTGGCGAGGGCCCGGGAGACCGCGGAGTTGACCGCGTCCTGCGCGACCTGGAGAACGACTCCTGCCGCGTCGGTGTAGACCACGCGACCCACGGCTTCGAGCGCGGCGCGATCGACCGGACCGTCGAGTCGGAGCACCAGCCGCTTCTCGGGCCGGATGCGGCGCACCAGCTCGTCCAGGGCGCCGTCGTAGCTGAGCAGCCCGCGGTCGATGACCACCACCCGGGGGCAGAGCGCCGCGACGTCGTCCATGTAGTGGCTGGTGAGGATGAGCGTCGCTCCGGTCCGCTCGTTGTAAGCCTTGATGAAGTCGCGGATGACCGCCTGCATCGAGACGTCGAGCCCGATGGTGGGCTCGTCGAGGAAAAGGACCTGGGGCCGGTGGATGAGCGACGCCGCGAGCTCGCACTTCATCCGCTCGCCCAGGGAGAGGGTCCGAGTGGGCTTGTTGACAAGGTCGCCGAGCTCGAGCAGCTCGGTCAGCTCGGCCATCGTGCGCCGGAACTCGGGCTCGGGCACCTCGTAGATGGCGCGGTTGAGGGCGAAGGTCTCCGACGGCGGCAGGTCCCAAAGCAGCTGCTGCTTCTGGCCCATGACCAGGGTGATCTTCTTGAGGAAGGCGTCCTCGCGCCGCTGGGGGACGTGGCCGTCGACGCGCACCTCCCCGGAGGAGGGGTGGAGCAGCCCGGCGAGGACCTTCAGGGTGGTCGTCTTCCCCGCGCCGTTCGGGCCGAGGAAGCCGACGCGCTCGCCCCGGGCGATCTCGAAGGAGATTCCGTCCACCGCCTTGACGACGGTGGGAACCCGGCGGAAGAGCGAGGCCAGGGCCGCCCTGAGACCCGGTGGACGCTTGTGGACGGTGTAGTGCTTCCGCAGAGCCTGCACCGACACCATGGTGTGAGCCATCAAGGTCTCCTCTCCTAGCGTGCTACGCTCCCCACCGCAGCGGTGAACCTCGGCCTCGTGCTCACTGGCGGCGGAGCGCGCGCCGCGTATCAGGTCGGCGCTCTCAGGGCGCTGGCGGAGCTGTTTGGCAATGGACCCCTGCCCTTCCAGGTGGTCACGGGAGTGTCGGCCGGGGCGATCAACGGGGCCTCGCTCGCAGCCGAGGCGGACGATTTCCCCGCGGCGGTGAAGCACCTCGCTGACACCTGGCTGGCGTTGACCCCGAACCACGTGTACCGGACGGACGCACTGAGCCTGGTGTCGATCGGCTCGGGGTGGTTCCGGGGCCTGACCGCGGGCGGTGCCCAGCCACCCCGGCGGTACAACCACCTGCTCGACACCGCGCCGCTCCGCGAGCTGCTCGGGCGGGAGATCCGGTTCGAGGGGATCCGGGAGAACATCGAGCGGGGACTGCTGCGAGGGCTGGCGATCTCGGCCACCAACTACGAGACCGGAACCTCGGTCACCTTCTTCGACGGGGTGCCCGAGCTCCAGCCCTGGGCGCGCAGCAGGCGGATGGGGGTGAAGACCGCGATCACCCTCGACCAGGTGATGGCCTCGGCGTCGATCCCCATCTTCTTCCCCCCGGTGCAGGTGGGGCGCTCGTGGTACGGCGACGGCGGGGTCCGGCTGACCGCGCCGATGAGCCCGGCGCTGCACATGGGAGCGGACCGGGTGCTGGTGATCGGCATTCGGCATCCGCGGACGGCGGAGGAGACCGTCGAGCTCAACGCGTCCGCGGACCGGGATGATCTACCGCTCTCGGAAGTTCTCGGGGTGCTCATGAACGCGGTGTTCCTGGACTCGCTCGAGCCGGACATCGAGCGGGTCGAGCGGGTGACCGACATGCTCGATTCCATCGAGCGCCCACCGGACTCGCACCTCCGGCCGGTGCGGATCCTCTTGCTCCAGCCGAGCCAGGACCTGGCGGTGCTCGCCTCGGACCAGGTGATGCGCTTCCCGCGGACGCTGCGGTTCCTGCTCAAGGGGCTGGGAGTGAGCCAGAAGGGCGGCTCGGATCTGCTGAGCTACCTGGCCTTCGAGCAGCAGTACATCGAGCGGCTGGTCACGCTCGGGTACGACGACACGCGCGCGCGCTTCGACGAGATCCGGGCCTTTCTGGGCCCCGACCCGGGGAGCCTGTCACAGGCGGGGTGAGCCCGCCCCGCGCGGAACTGCGGATGAGAAGAGCCCGGGGACCAGCCGTGAGGTGCGTTCCCGGTACGCGTGGATGGCGGCGACGGTCGACGCGGAGCTGGCGATGACCAGCGCTACCCGTGCCGGATGCGAGAGGACGGAGCAAGGCCGCCCCGGCCGAGAACGGCCAGCCCGAGAGACGCCGACACACCTGCGACGGTGACGAGCGCCACCACGAATCGGGGCCCCACCGCCGCCGTAACGCACGCGTCGCCGAGCCAGTCAGCGCGCCGCTTGCCCGGCGCGGCCGGCTCGTTCAGGGTTGCACGCGATGCCCGCGCGTCCCATCGGATACTGGCTCAAGGAAGTGGACCGGCTGCTGGAGGAATCCTTCGCCCGTGCGCTGTCCTCCGAGCGCTGCAACCGGCGCCACTGGCAGCTGCTCAACGTGCTCGAGGCCGGGCCGCTGCCGGATGCCGGGCTGGAGGCCGCCGTGGCGCCCTTCGCCGCGACCGATGCCGCGGGAGTGAGGACGGCGCTGGAGGAGCTCGTGCAGCGGGGCTGGGCCGAGTGGCTGTCCGGGGCGCGCGTCCAGATCACACCGGAGGGCCGGCAGGCGCATCGACGTCTCGAGGCCACGGTGGCCGAGCAACGCCGTCGGATCGCCGAGGGCGTGAGCGAGGGGGATTACCGGACGACCGTGTCGGTGCTCGAGCGGATGGCTGGCAATCTCCAGGCGTTCCTCGGGCGAACCCCGCGAGGCTGAGCCGGCCCGCGGCGGCGGTGCTAGGGAACGGACGTGGCCCCTCTCGACGTCGATCGCGCGCTCGCACGCTGGATGCCCCGGCTGGTGGCGGTCTGGCGGCGACATCGCAAGCTGCCCGAGGGACCGCCGACGCTGGTGGGTCGGGAGCTGAAGGAGGTTGCGCGGGGGATCCGGACGCTTTCGGCAGGGCTCACCCGCGACCGGGCTCTGGTCGGTGCGAGGTACCTCGATGATCCCCGGCTGCTCGGGGCGTACCTCCTGTTCTACTGGCCGGTGAGCTACGCGCAGGCCCGCTCGGTGCTGGGAGAGCTGTCGCGGCGGCCGCACTCGGTCCTGGACCTCGGGAGTGGTCCGGGGCCAGTCGCCTTCGCGGCGCTCGATGCCGGCGCCTCCGAGGCGACCGCAGCCGATCGGAGCGCGCCCGCGCTGACGCTGGCACGAGCCCTGGCGGCCGAGGCGGGGGAGCCGCTGGCCACCAGGACCTGGAGCGGAGGCGCCGCGCTGCCAGAGGGGCAATTCGACACCATCACCCTGGGACACGTGCTGAACGAGCTGGGACGCGGGTCGTCGGCGATCGCGGAGCGGGCGGCGCTGCTCGAGCGGGCGGCCGGGCAGCTACGACCGGGAGGCTCACTGGTGGTGCTCGAGCCGGCGCTGCGGGACACCTCGCGCGAGCTCCTTCAGACGCGTGACCTCCTCGTCCAGCGTGGGTTCGCGGTGCGGGCGCCGTGTCTGTGGCGTGGCCCGTGTCCGGCGCTGGTCAAGGCGTCCGACTGGTGCCATGCGGAGCGGACCTGGTCCCCGCCGGCGCTGCTCGACGTGCTGGCGCGCGAGGCGGGGCTGCACAAGGAAGCGCTGAAGATGAGCTACCTGGTGCTCGCGCCACGCGGAGAAGCGTGGGTCGCTCCCCCGGCAGGGCGGTTGTTCCGGATCGTCTCCGAGCCGCTCGAGGGGAAGGGGCGGCGGCGGTACGTGGGCTGCGGGCCGGAGGGGCGCGTCGGCCTCGCGCTCCAGGAG
>DASROG010000177.1:0-4472 GCA_035646995.1 Myxococcaceae bacterium | reverse complement strand
GGGCTGAAGCGACGAGCGAGATTATCAGAAGCTCCCGGCGGATCTCCGCGGGCCGCGCCCGGTCGCCCGCCCCCCGCTGCCATCCAGCCGCGCGGTTGTGCGAACGTGGACGGGCCGGGACGAGCCGGCGCGCCCATGCAGCCGCAACCGACCCACTCCACCGCAGTCCCCACCACCCGGCCCGCCGGCACCGACCAGCGGGTGTGCGTCATCGGCGCCGGTCCATCCGGCATCACCGCGGCGAAGAACCTCCTCGCGGCAGGCCTTCGACGGGTGGTGGTCTACGACCGCAACCGTGAGGTGGGGGGCAACTGGATCTACTCGCCCGACCCGAGCCACTCGAGCGTCTTCGAGACCACCCACATCATCTCCAGCAAGCGTCTGTCGCAGTACGAGGACTTCCCGATGCCGGACGGCTATCCGGACTACCCGGGACACGCCGAGCTGAAGGCCTACTTCCAGAGCTACGCCCGCCACTTCGGGGTGGACCGGGTGCTGGCGCTGCGGACGGAGGTGAGGAGCGCGCGGGCCCGGCCGGGAGGCGGGTGGACGGTGAAGCTGGGCGACGGACGGCGCGAGGAGTTCGACGCGCTGCTGGTGGCGTCTGGCCACCACTGGGACCCGCGCATGCCGAGCTACCCCGGGACCTTCGGCGGCGAGCTCCTCCACAGCCACGCCTTCAAGACCGCCGAGCCCTTCGCCGGAAGGCGGGTGCTGGTCATCGGCGGCGGCAACTCGGCGTGCGACATCGCGGTCGAGACCGCGCGCTGCTCGGCGCGGACGGAGATCAGCATGCGCCGCGGCTACTGGTTCGTGCCGAAGTTCCTGATGGGCGTCCCGACCGACGTCATCAACGAGCGGCTGATGCGCAAGCTCCCCAAGCGCATCCGCCAGGAGGCGGGGAAGCTCACCGTCTGGCTGTTGCAGGGGAAGAACTCGCAGTACGGGCTCTCCGAGCCCGAGCACGGTCCGTTCGAGGCGCACCCCACCATCAACTCCGAGCTGCTGTACTTCATCCGGCACGGACGCATCCATCCCCGTCCGGACATCGCCCGGTTCGAGGGGAAGACGGTCCACTTCGTCGACGGCGGCTCGGCCGAGTTCGACGCGATCATCGCCGCGACCGGGTACGTGACCCGTTTCCCCTTCCTCGACACCGACGAGGTGGGCGACTACTCGGGGCGCGAGGTGCCGCTGTACCTCAAGATCTTCCACCCGCGGCTCGAGGACCTCTTCTTCATCGGCCTCTTCCAGCCACAGGGATGCATCTGGCCGCTCTCCGACTGGCAGGGGCGGCTGGTGGCGCGGGCGCTGCTCGGTGCCTGGAAGCGGCCGGCGAACATGGAGGCGGCGATCCGGCGGGAGCTGGAGCATCCGGACTTCGCCTTCACCGACTCGCTCCGCCACGCGGTCGAGGTGGACTACCACGACTACCGGCAGCGACTGGTGACCGAGGTCGAGGGCGGCCGCGCGTTCTAGCGCTCACTGCATCCCGGCGGCCTCGCGGATGCGGGCGAGCTCCGCGGCATGTGCCGGGCAGGGCGCGGTGGCCCAGCCGTCGAGGCGCTTGCCGTCCGGTGCCTTCCGCAGCGCGCAGCAGCTGCGGCCGTCGGTGCAGGGCATGGACAGGCCGAGGATCTCCCCGACCACCGAGGCGACGAGCGCGGTCAGTCGCCCCTGGGACACCGCGCCGGATGGACCGAGCGGCGCGAGCGGCACCACCGCGGCCTGCAGCGTGGCGTTCACCTCGCCGAAGGGCGCCGAGCAGGTCAGGTTCCCCGGGAGGAGGAAGATCGTCCCCCGTCCGGCGACGGTGCGGGTGAGGAGCTCGGCGCAGCTCCGCGGGGGCGGCGCGGGCAGGGAGACCACGGGCCCGAGGTCGAACCCGTAGGGCACGTACCGCGCCCGCAGCGCGTCGAGGATGCTCCGGGCCGGCGCGACGGCGCCCTCGCCCAGCGGGACGAGCCGGAACCGGGTGAGCGGCTCGATCCGGGTGCGCAGGGCGCCGGGACTTCCCCCATCCACGGGGTGGGAAGTCGTCACCCGGTCCGGGGCGGGCCTGCCGGCGTCGTGCAGCGCGGCGGCCACGGCTTCCTGGGATCGCGTTCCCTCCGGAGGCGAGGAAGAGACGTTCGGAGGCTCGGTGAGCTGGGCAGGCGATGGGCTCCGGGAGCAGCCGGAGACAAGGGCGAGCGACGCGGTGAGCAAGCGAAGAAGGCGGCGCATGAGCCCGTCCTACAACGATGGGCCGGTGAAGGTGTCCGAGGAGGGTGACGCCGACCCAGGGAGGCTGACGCCCGAGCAGAAGAGTGTCCTAGGCTGGCCGTCCGGGGAGCGTGGAGGACGCATGAACGGAGATCTGGGACGTGCCGGCCGCGCCGGTGCGTGGGTGGTGCTCGCGCTCGGAGCGCTGAGCGCCTGCAACGCATTGCCGCCCGAGAGCAAGGCCGCGGCGGCCGGTGCGGGCGCGCCCTCGACCTCGGTGGTCGAGGCGGTCCGGGTGGCCACGGACCGCTCCGGGATCCAGCAGAACGCGATGACCCTGCCGAGCGGTGAGCGGATCCGGCGGATGACCCTCCGGAACGGGTTCAGCCACGTGCTGGTCGCTCGCATGGGCTCGGACGGCAAGCCGCAGGTGAGCTGCGTGGACAATGCTCCCGCGGCCGAGGCGTTCCTCGCCGGCGGCTCGGGGTCCGGCCAGTGAGGGCGCTCCCGGGGCTCCTTGGCGCCGCGCTCCTCCTCGCCGCCCCCACGGCGCTCGCGAACGCGACCATCCTCATCGTCAACGGCGACGGGCCGAACACCGGCTTCAACGACCCCACGCCGGTCACCCCGGTGGGAGGCAACGCGGGCACGACGCTCGGCGCGCAGCGCCTGGCCGTCTTCCAGCAGGCGGCAGCCATCTGGGGAGCGGCGCTGGACAGCGAGGTCCCGATCACCGTCTTCGCGCACTTCCAGCCGCTCACCTGCGGGAGCACCGGGGCGACGCTGGGCAGCGCCGGACCGACCAACATCTTCTCCAGTGACGATCCGTCGCTCGACGGCGGCGTGTCGCCCACCATCTTTCCGAAGCCCAAGACCTGGTACGTCTCGGCCGAGACCCAGCGCTTCGCTTCGGTGCCGCTGCTGCCCGGAACCGGGGACGACGAGGCCAACTACGACATCGTCGCCCGCTTCAACTCCAGCCTCGACACCCCCCAGACCGCCAACTGCAATGGCCTCACCTGGTACTACGGGTTGGACAACCAGCACGAAAACTCCATCGATCTGCTGACGGTGGTGTTGCACGAATTCGGTCACGGGCTCGGTTTCCTGAGCCTCACCAACAACAGCAGCGGCGAGTTCCCACCGATGAATGAGCCCGACATCTGGGCTTACTACCTCTACGACGAGACGTCGGAGACGCACTGGAAGGACATGACCGCCTCCGAGCGAGCAGCCTCGGCGATCAGCGGGGGGCTGGCCTGGGATGGACCCTCGGTGACCTCCCTGGTGCCCGACACCCTGGCCTTTCCCCCACTGGTCCGGGTGACCTCCGCGCCGGACACCCCCTCGGCGGTGAAGGACTACGACCAGATCCGGGTGGCCCAGTTCAGCGGGCCCATCCCCGTCGATGGCGGAGTCAGCGGACCGCTGGAGTTCGGGTCCACCGGCTGGGGATGCACCGTCCAGGGCCCGCTGGATCCGCTGGACGGCAGGATTGCCCTCCTCGACCGCGGCGGACCGAACGACGCAGGCTGCACCTTCGTGGAGAAGGCCCGCAACGCCCAGGACGCTGGGGCCATCGGCCTGCTCATCGCCAACAACGTCTCCGACCCGGCGCTCATCACCCCCTCCGGAACCGCGCCCGACGTGCTCATCCCGGTGCTCTTCATGACCCAGGCCGATGGCACCACCCTGAAGAACGCCGTGGCCGCGGGGCCGGTGAACGTCTCCATGGTCCGAGATTCCAGCCAGGGATACTCGGGGGCGGACTCCGCGCACCGCGCGATGCTGTACTCGCCCACCACGCTGGAGCAGG
This sequence comes from Myxococcaceae bacterium, assembly GCA_035646995.1. Lineage (GTDB taxonomy): Bacteria > Myxococcota > Myxococcia > Myxococcales > Myxococcaceae > RPRB01. Next base: position 451 of record DASROG010000177.1, on the reverse strand, counting down.
GCTCGTCGGTCTCGCACTGGGACACGACGGCCTTCCCCAATCTGCTGATGGAGCCGGTCATCAACGGAGACCTCCAGCACGTGCTCGACCTGACGGTGCCGCTCTTCCGGGACATCGGGTGGTTCCCGGTGGACCTGTCGATCACCGGAACGGGGCCGTCGTCGCTGTCGAGCGGGCAGCAGGGAACCTTCCACTTCACCGTCACCAACCCCGGGCCCTACGTGGCGCCGGCGGTGAAGGTGACCAGCCTGCTGACGGGCCTGACGTTCGTCTCCAACTCGGGTGACTGCACCACCAACTTCCCCTGCGTGCTGGGCGACCTCGCCGCGGGCCAGTCGAAGACCTTCACCACCACGCTCAAGCCCGGCACGAGCAGCACCGGCAACGGATCGGCCTCCCTCACGGCCGACTCGGTCTCCGCGACCAGCATCGCGAACGTGGCCAACCTGGC
>DASROG010000176.1:0-5077 GCA_035646995.1 Myxococcaceae bacterium | reverse complement strand
GCCTGGCGCTGGGGGTGAACACCGGCCTCTTCTCCGCGCTGCACGGGGTCCTGCTCCGGGATCTCCCCTTCGCCGGGGCTGACCGGGTGGGGAGCGTGGTCGAGGGAGCGTCCTCCGATGCGCGGACCTCGCCGGTGCTCTCGGGGGGCGACCTGGCGGACCTCCCCGGGTCGGTTCGCGCCTTCTCCGAGGTCGCCGGCTGGCGGAGCCACGCGTTCAACGCCGGCCCCGCGGGGAGCCCGGTCCGGCTGCCCGGGGCGGTGGCCTCCACCCGCTTCTTCCGGGTCTTCCCTGCGCAGGTGCTGGCCGGGCGCACCTTCGACCCGGACCTCCCGGTGGGCACGCGCGAGGCGGTCCTGTCCGAGCGGCTATGGCGGAGGATGTTCGCCTCGGATCCGGGCGTCGTCGGGCGGACCTTGATGCTCAACGGCGAGCCCGCCGCGGTGGTGGGCGTGGTGGCCCCCGACTTCGCGGTGCCGCCCGAGGCGGAGGTGTGGATCACCCCGCGCTTCCGCGTGCCGGACCACCCGCTGCGTCCTCTGCAGGACCAGTCGGGCGAGTACGGGAGCAACTTCGTCGAGGTCGCCGGGCGACTGGCCCCCGGTGCGACCTTCGCCGCGGCGCAGGCCGAGCTCGACGCCTTCTCTCGCCGCCGCCTCGAGCTCCACCCGGGAACCAGCGGGCCCGACACCCGGCTTCGCGTCGTGCTCTTCCGCGAGGGGCTGGTCGGCTCGGTTCGCCCCACCCTCCTCCTCCTCTCCGCCGCCGCGCTGTTCACCCTGGTGCTCGCCTGCGCCAACGTGGCCGCGCTGCTCCTCGCCCGGGCAATGCGGCGGAGGCACGTCCTCGCCATCCGGGTGGCGCTCGGCGCCTCGCGCCTCCAGCTCTTCCGGATGGCGTGTCTGGAGGGGCTCCTGCTCGCGCTCGGGGGCGCGGTGCTCGGCACCGCCCTCTCGCGGGCCATGCCACCGCTGCTCCTCCAGCTCTGGCCGCACCAGCTCACGACGGAGATGCTCCGTCCCTCGGCCGCGATACTCGGGTTCACCGCCCTGCTCGCGCTGGGGACGACGCTGGCGATCAGCGTGGCGCCGGTGCTCGGACCGCCCGGGGACGCCTCGGTGCTCCGGGCGCAGGACGCCTCCACCTCGGGAGGGCGGCGAGCCCGCGGCGCGCGGGAGCTCCTGGTGGCGGTGCAGATCGCCCTCACCCTGGTGCTGCTCACCTCCGCGGGGCTGCTGGTCCGGAGCCTCGCCCAGCTTCAGCGGGTGGCGCCGGGATTCGAGCCGGCCGGGGTGGTGACCGGCAGCCTGTGGGTGCCCCAGGTGCGCTACCCCGACTGGGAGCGCCAGCGCGCCTTCTACCGGACCGTGCTCGTCGCGCTCGCCGGCCGCCCGGAGGTCTCCGACGCGGCGTTCGCCTCGCGCATCCCGCTCGCCGGGGGAAACAGCGGCCGCACCTTTTTCGTCCCCGGACAGGTCGAGGCAGTGAACGTGGACTACCGGCTGGTGACCGGCGACTACTTCCGGACGCTCCGCATCCCGCTGCGCTCCGGGCGGACCTTCCTCGAGTCGGACGAGCATCCCGGCGCGGGGGTGGCGGTGGTGAACGAGGAGTTCGTCCGCCGGTTCCTCGGAGGACGGGACCCGATCGGGCAGACGGTGCGGCTCACCGACGGCGAGGGGAACGTCGGCATCGTCGGCGTGGTGGGCGACATCCGCTTCCGCGGGCTCGACCAGCCGCCACGACCCGAGCTGTACGTCCCGCTGGGCTCCGAATCCTGGCCACTCCTGAACGTGGTCGTCCGGGGGGCGGCCTCCCCGGCGCTGCTCCAGACCGCGGTCCGCGACGCGGTCCGGGTGGCGGACCCCGAGCAGGCCTTCGGCCGGCTCGCGCCGATGGAGGACCTGCTGGACAAGAGCCTCGCCGACCGCACCCAGGCGATGCAGCTGCTGTCGCTGGTGGCGGCGCTGGCGCTGGTGCTCGCGGTCACCGGCATCTACGGCGTGGTGACCCACGCCGTGGCCCAGCGGACCCGCGAGCTCGGCATCCGCATGGCGCTCGGGGCCACCGCGGCGCGCATCCTCCACGAGCTGGTGCTGGGGGCGATGCGCCCGGTGGGCCTCGGGCTCCTGGCCGGGCTCCTGGCGACCGCCGCCGTCGTCCCGCTGCTCCGCGGCTTCCTCTTCGGCGTCACGCCCCACGACCCGCTCACCCTGCTGCTGTGCGGGGGCGGGCTGTCGCTGGTGGCCATCGCCGCCAACGCGCTCGCCGCGCGGCGCAGCAGCCGGGCCTCCCCGGCGCTCGCGCTCCAGTCGGAGTGAGCCCGAGCGGGCGCGTCTGCTGCGCGCGAACCGTGGTTGCACGCGCGCCCGTGCGCCGCCCGGCAAGCCACCGCCCGCATCGCGGCGGATTCCGCCGAGCGCGGCGCGGGTCCGCAGGAAGAATGCCCCTGTTCGTTTTTGGGATCGGCCGTGCCGCGCACGCCGCCCGCCGCGGCCGTCGAAGGTGTCAGACACCTTCGAAAACGGAGTGATTCCGCGCGGCTGGAGGCGCAACAGGGGCTGGCACGGGCCTCGCTATCCCTCCAAGGAACGCCGTGGACATTCCTCGCGAAAGAGTTCGAAACCTCCGCCCCGTCTACCTGGCCGGCGGCGCCACCCTGGTGGTGGCGTTGCTCGCCTTCGGTCTCAGCCGGGTCAAGCCGGCCGCTCCCTCCGTGGAGAAGAGCGGCGTGTGGATCGACACCGTCCGCCGCGGGGCGATGCTCCGCGCGGTCAAGGGCCCAGGGACGCTGGTTCCGGAGCACATCCGGTGGATCACCGCCGACACCGCGGGCCGGGTGGAACGCATCCATCTCCGCCCCGGCGCAGCGGTGAAGTCGGACACGCTCCTGCTCGAGCTCTCCAACCCCGACGTGATGCTCCAGTCGCTGGAGGCCGAGCGCCAGGTCTCCTCCGCCGAGGCGGACCTGCTCGCCCTCAAGAGCAATCTCGCCACCGACCGGCTCCGGCAGGAGTCGAGCGTGGCCCAGCTCGAGACCGATGCCGCCGACGCGCGACGCCGCGCCGAGGCGGACAAGAAGCTCCACGCCAAGTCGATGCTCTCGGACATCGACACCGGACTCAGCACAGACCGCGCGAGCGACCTCTCCGAGCGGCTCCGGCTGGGCAAGAACCAGGTCCAGGTCATCCAGAGGAGCCTCGGGGAGCGCACCCGGGCGGTCACCGACCAGCTGGAGAAGCTCCGGGCGGTGGCCAAGTTCCGCAAGCAGCTCGTGGACTCGATGAAGGTGAAGGCCGGCGACGACGGCATCCTTCAGGACCTGCCGCTCGAGCTCGGGCAGTGGGTCACCCCCGGCACGCTGCTGGCGAAGGTGGTGCAGCCCGGCGAGCTGAAGGCCGAGCTGCGCATCCCCGAGACCCAGGCCCGTGACGTCGCCCTGGGCCAGAAGGTCGAGGTGGACACCCGGAACGGCATCGTCCCCGGCCACGTGCGCCGGGTGAACCCCGCGGCCTCGCAGGGCACCGTGCTGGTGGAGGTGGAGCTGGAGGGCCCGCTGCCCAAGGGCGCCCGCCCCGACCTGACCGTCGAGGGCACCATCGAGATCGAGAAGCTCCCCGACGTGCTCTACGTGGGCCGCCCCGCCGGCGCGCAGCCGGAGAGCACGGTGGAGCTCTACCGGCTCGCCCCGGGGAGCGACACCGCCCAGCGCACCCGCGTGGCGCTGGGGCGCAGCAGCGTGAACACCATCGAAGTGAAGGGCGGGCTGTCCGAGGGAGACCGGGTGGTGCTCTCGGACATGTCCGCGTGGGACACGAGCGAGACCGTGAGGCTCCGATGAACGACCCTGCAGTCCAGGCAGTCACCCGAGACGCTCGTCCCGCCGCCGGACAGCGGTTGCTCCACCTCGAGGGCGTGACCAAGGTCTTCCTCACCGACGAGGTGGAGACCCACGCGCTGTCCAACGTGCACATGACCGTGCACCAGGGCGAGTGGATGGCCATCGTCGGGCCCTCCGGCTCGGGCAAGACGACCCTCCTTGCAATCCTCGGCCTGCTCGATACCCCCACCTCGGGCAGCTACCTCCTCGGCGACCGACCGGTGGCGGGCCTGAGCGCGTCGCAGCGGGCCTGGGTCCGGAATCGCCAGATCGGCTTCATCTTCCAGAGCTTCAACCTCATCGGCGACCTGACGGTCTTCGAGAACGTGGAGCTGCCGCTCACCTACCGCGGCATGCCCGCGGCCGAGCGGAAGCGCCGCGTGGAGAGCGCCCTGGAGCGGGTGGGCATGGCCCACCGCCGGAAGCACCTCCCCGGTCAGCTCTCCGGCGGCCAGCAGCAGCGCGTCGCGGTGGCCCGGGCCGTGGCCGGTGACCCGCTGCTCCTGCTCGCCGACGAGCCCACCGGGAATCTGGACTCGAAGAACGGCCAGGCGGTGATGGAGCTCCTCCGCGAGCTGCACGCCGGCGGCGCCACCCTCTGCATGGTGACCCACGACCTCGGTCACTCCAAGCTGGCCACCCGCTCGGTGAGCCTCTTCGACGGCCGGGTGGTCGAGGATGGCACCGCGGGCGTTCTGGGGTGACGGCGTGGCCGGGTCCGCGCGAGAGCGTCGGAGTGCGCTGGTGCTGGTGCTGAGCACCGTTCTGCTGGCCGCAGGCGTGCGACTCTCCGAGGACCCGGCCGTGTCCGCCGCCGCGCGCACGGTGCGAACCCGCCCTCTCGACCACGCCGCTGCCGCTGCCGGCTGGGCCGCCCACGCGCTGTGGAGCTCGCCCGCGCCCGACCGGATGGCGAGGAGGGGCTGCGACCGCGACGGGAGACGATGGCAATGATCCGCATCCGGAACCTCGAGAAGTCGGTGCGCGCCGGCAACGGGCAGCTGTTCCTGCTCCGGAACGTGAACCTCGCCGTGGAGAAGGGCGACTTCCTCACCGTCATGGGTCCCTCCGGCGCGGGGAAGAGCACGCTGCTCGCGGTGCTGGGGATGCTCGACGCCGACTGGACCGGCGAGTACGAGCTCGATGGGCAGCGGGTGGACCGGATGTCGGCCAAGGACCGGCAGGCGCTCGCCCGGC
>DASROG010000175.1:0-2725 GCA_035646995.1 Myxococcaceae bacterium | reverse complement strand
TCGATGTCCCCGGCCGAGACCTCCTTGGTGCCCTCGATCTTCAGCGAGCGGACCGGTGGCTCGTCAGGCTTCGGCTGCTTCCCCGCGCAGGCAGCGAGCACCAGCGCGAGGAGCGCCCCGAGCCGCTGGGCCTGACCCGGGCTCATGCGCCGCTGAGTCGGCCCGCGGCCTGGGTCAGGGACCGCAGCCGTGCAGCCGCCTCCCGGACGTCCTCCCGCCCATCCAGCTCCTCCACCGGGGCTGCGATGCGGTACGCCCAGTTGGCGTCTCCGAACGAGCCGGGGAGGTTGATGCGCTCGGTCTCGCCGAGCACGTCCTGCCACGGCAGGACGCACAGGCGCGACGCGGCATGCTCGCAGGCGGCCAGCAGCCGGGTGTGCACCTCCGGTGTGAACTGGGCGGGGGGCGGGCGGAGGCCCTCGAACTCCGGCCAGACCTGGGCGGCGGCGGCGCGCTCGGCGTCCTCCAGCGCCTCCCACCACTCGCGGGCGGTCTCGGTGTCGTGGGTTCCGGTGGTGACCAGCGACACCTCGGGAAAGTCATGCGGGTTCCGGTAGACGCGGTCGTCCTTCTCCCAGCGGAGCACCCGGTACCCGGGGATCTGCAGCTCCGCGAGGGTCTGTCTGACGAACGGCGGGATGACTCCCAGGTCCTCGGCCACGATTCCGCTCCCCTCGGACAGGAGCCGGAAGATGCGTTCGCCCAGCCGTCGCTGCACGGGCTCGTCCGGCGGGAGGAAGCGCCCTTTGGGGGTCTGCTCGTCGCGGATGTACTGGCGGAAGTAGCCCACCGCGTGGTCCACCCGACGGAGGTCGTAGTCCGCCGCGGCGTGCAGAGCGCGGAGCCGGAGCCAGCCCCAGTCGTCCTTCTCCATGGCCTCGAAGTCGAAGTAGGGAAGCCCCCAGTCCTGTCCGCTGTCGGAGAACTCGTCCGGGGGGACTCCCAGCCGCGCATCCCGGCGCAGGGAGCGCGGGTTGGCCCAGGTGTCGGCGCTGTCCTGGCCGATGATGAACGGCTCGTCGCCGGCGAGGAGCACCCCCTGCTCGCGGGCCACCGCCCGGACGGCGTTCCACTGCTCCTGGGCGACGAACTGGAGCCAGGCATGGAAGCGGACCCGGTTCGCCAGCCGGTCGGCGGCGGCGGCGAGAGCCTGGGGCTGTCGCTCCCGGACTCCCCGGGGCCACTCCCACCACGGCCGCTGCTCCTGGTCCTCGGCCATGGCCGCGTACAGGGCGTAGCTCTCCAGCCAGACCGCGCTCTGGCGCTGGTAGGCCTCGAAGCGGCCGCCGGGGTCGGTCCCGCGCTCCTCGAAGCGGCGGAAGGCGGTCCACAGCGCGGCCCATTTCACCCGGATCACCGAGGGGTACTTCACGCGGTGAGCGGCGCGCGCCTCCTCCAGGAGCCAGCGCTCCTCGTCCGAGAGGGTCGACACGCCGCCCGCCTCCCGGTACTCGGGGACGGAGCCCAGATGGATGAACAGCGGATTCAGACCGAAGGCGCTCCGGGTTGCGTAGGGGCTCACGTCACCCCGGGCGGTGGGGAGCAGCGGCAGCATCATCCACAGCCGCTGGCCGGCGCTGCGGAGAAAGCGGATCCACCGTTCGGCGGCCCCGAAGTCGCCGATCCCAAAGTCGTCGCTGCTCCTGAGCGAGAACACGGGAAGCAGCACGCCCGAGACGCGTCCGGTGTCGAACATGGTCGCCGGAATCTGCACCGAAGGCACCTCGACGCAATCGACCCACTTCCGGGGAGCAGGACGTGGCCTGGCCAGTGAACATAGCCGGGGCTCCCGGACGACCGCTTCCTCATTCCTTCTACGAGCGCCCGGCGCGGGTGGTCGCGCGCGCGCTGCTCGGCAAGGTGCTGGTGCACGGCGGAAGCGCCGGGCGCATCGTCGAGACGGAGGCCTACGTGGGCGCGCACGATCTCGCGTGCCACGCCGCCCGCGGCCGCACTGCCCGGACCCAGATCCTCTGGGGTCCGCCAGGCCGGGCGTACGTGTACTTCGTCTACGGCATGCACTGGTGCTTCAACGCGGTCACCGGACGGGAAGGGCGGCCGGCCGCGGTGCTGGTGCGTGGGCTGGAGCCGATCGCCAGGTTCGACGGCCCGGTGCGGCTCGACGGTCCGGGCCGACTGTGCCGCGCGCTCGGCATCACCGGCGCCCAGAACGGAGCGGATCTCGTCTCGTCGGGGCTGCGGATCCTCGACGCGCCGGCGGTCCCCTTCCGCGCGGTCGACCGAGGTCCGCGCATCGGGGTGGACTACGCCGAGGACTGGGCCGAGCGCCCCCTGCGGTTCTGGGTGCGGGGAAGCCCGGGGGTGAGCCGGGCCCGCCCCTCCCGGCGCCGAGGTCAGGCGGGCGCCGTACGATGACGCTCCCATGGCGGACCCTCGTCGGACGAGCGGCGCGATGGACGAAGTGGAGTTCGACCTCGAGGTTCCCCAGTGCAGCCACTGCGGGGTGAGCCTCCTGACCCGTGATCAGCCGGAGGCCAGCCTCGTCGTGGCCCCCGACGGATGCGTGCTGCACTGGTTCTGCGCCTATCCCCAGGGCTTCAGCGTGGAGCACGGACCGCCCCGGCTGCCGAGCTGCCCCTCGTCCCACGAGCACCTCGACGTGGGCTGGTAGTCCGCTCCGGGGGAGGTCGCCGGCCGCCCGCCGGTGCTAGACCTCGGTGCCGCTCGACCTTCCCGGGAGCACCCTCGTGCGCCTCCGTCCCGC
>DASROG010000174.1:0-5627 GCA_035646995.1 Myxococcaceae bacterium | reverse complement strand
CGTTCCCAATCGCTTCGCCTGCCAGACGCCGGTGCGGCAAGGCATGCGCATCGGCCGGCAGAACGCGTACCCGAGCGTGAGGGTGGACGTGTTCTCCAGCATCGACTGGCTCTTCCCGAAGGGGATGGACCACCACTCGATGTTCGCTGGCGTGCCGGTGGCGGAGAAGGTGATGGCCACCGTGGCGCGGCATCTCGCCGGTCTCGGCCTCCTCCCCGATGCGGCGCCTCCCCCGCCCCGGCCCGCGGAGCGCCTCTCGGTCGACGTCGCCGTGGTGGGGGCCGGAGCCGCCGGTCTGGCCGCCGCCGAGGTCCTTGCCGCCGGCGGCGTCACGCCTCTCCTGCTCGAGCAGGAGGAGCGCGTCGGGGGCCGCCGGGTGCTCGACGCTCCCGAGGACGGCTCGACCGTCGCTCCGTCGCCCCCCGCGAAGGTGCAGCTCCGGCTCGCGACCTCGGTGCTCGGGCTCTACGACGACGAGCTGGGCCGGGTCCTCCTCGCGGTGCAGCGGGACACCGACGGGCCGCGGGCCCTCCTGATCCAGGCGCGGGACATCCTCTTCGCCGTCGGTGGCCACGCCTCGATGGTCCCCTTCGAGAACAACGACATCCCCGGCGTGTTCAGCGGACGCGCCGCGGCGGATCTCCTCCGCCGGCGCCGTCTGCTCATCGGCGACGCTCCGGCCCTGCTCGGCGCGGGGCCGCAGCTCACGGCGCTCGCGCGTCTGTTCCGCTCCGAGGGAGCGGCGCCCCGGCTCGTCCTTCACACCGGAGCGGGCGGAGCGCCGGAGGGGACGCTCCAGGGAATGCCCGTCCGGGCGTTCGGGCGCACCTGGGTCCACGGGCTCTCCTATCGGGACGCCGGTGGGCGGCAGCGACGCGTGGACTGCGACGCCATCGTGGTCTCGCTGCCCCCCACCCCCGCCTTCGAGCTGCTGCGGCAGGCCGGAGTGAAGATCGCCTACCGGCCCGGGCTGGGTACGTTCACGCCCGAGGTGCAGCCGGAGGGGCGGACGGCGGTCGCGGGGATCTGGGCGGCAGGGGACCTGGTCAAGCCCGGGAGCGCGGCCGAGGCCACCGAGTCCGGTCGACGTGCCGGGACGGAGATGCTGGGCCGATGACTCCGGTCCTCGGATTCTCCGATGCGCGCCGGTGGCGGGCCTGGCTCGCCCGGAATCATCGCTCGCCCGAGGGGGTGTGGCTGAAGATCGCGAGGAAGGGCTCTTCCGTGCCCTCGGTCTCGTACGCCGAGGCGCTCGACGAGGCCCTGTGCTTCGGCTGGATCGACGGCCAGAAGAGGAGCCACGACGGGGAGGCCTTCCTCCAGAAGTTCACCCCCCGGCGCGCGCGGAGCATCTGGTCGAAGCGAAACATCGAGCACTGCGAGCGCCTCGTCGCTGCGGGAAAGATGACTCCTTCGGGGCAGGCCGAGATCGACCGGGCGAAGAGCGACGGGCGCTGGGCTGGCGCGTACGATCCACCGAGCCGCGCCGAGCCTCCGGAGGACCTCCGTCGCGCGCTCGCCCGGAATCGATCCGCCCGGCAGGCGTTCGAGACGCTCGACCGGACCAACCGCTACGCCATCCTCTGGCGGCTGCAGACCGCAAAGCGACCCGAGACACGGGCGCGGAGGCTGGAGGGCTTCGTGCAGATGCTCGCCGAGGGGAGGAAGATCCACCCGTGAGCAAGTCCGTGCTCTGCCCTTGCGAGGACGTGACGCTGGACGACGTCCGGCACGCCATCGACAAGGGCCACCGGGACATCGAGAGCATCAAGCGCTACACCGGCTTCGGCACCGGCGTCTGCCAGGGGAAGACCTGCCTCTCCGCCGTGGCGCGGGTCCTCGCCGAGCGCACCGGGGCCAGCCCGGGCGCGGTGCTCCCCTTCACCCCGCGGCCGCCGCTGCATCCGGTGGAGATGTCGCTCCTCGGCTCGGTGCCGGTCGAGGAGGAGCGCCCGCCGGTGGGAGGCGTCCCTCCGGCGATCCAGGTGGGCTCGCACGCGCTCCGCCCTCCCGAGCCCCTTCCGGATCGTACGCGCGTGGTCATCGTCGGCGGGGGCATCATGGGCCTCGCCCTGGCGCACAACCTGGCGAAGCTCGGATGTACCGAGGTGGTGGTGCTGGAGAAGGGCTACCTCTGCGCCGGGGCCAGCGGCCGGAACGGCGGCGGCGTCCGCATGCAATGGAGCACCGCGGCCAACATCGAGCTCGCCCGCCGCAGCATCGAGCTGATGAAGCAGTTCGCCGGGGAGATGGGCATCAACGTCTGGCTCCGGCAGGGCGGATACCTGTTCCTCGCCCGGACGGAGGAGGTCGCGGAGCGCCTCCGGACCAGCGCCGAGCTGCACAACAAGCATGGGGTGAAGACGCAGATCCTCTCTCCGGGCGAGGGCCGGGACGTCGTCCCCGAGCTGACGATGAAGGGCGTGGTCCTCTGCGCCTACCACCCCGATGACGGTGTCATCTTCCCCTGGCCATTCCTGTGGGGGTACGCCCAGTCGGCCCAGAAGCGTGGGGTCAGGGTGGAGACCTTCACCACGGTCACCGGCTTCGAGGTCGCGGGGGGCCAGGTGCGCGCGGTGGAGACCGACCGGGGCCGCATCGCCTGCGAGACGGTGGTCATCGCCGCCGGCGCCTGGAGTCCGGAGGTGGCGAAGCTCGCGGGAGTGAAGCTCCCCAACGAGCCCCACCGCCACGAGATCCTCTCCACCGAGCCCCTCAAGCCGTTCCTCACCCCGCTGGTCTCCGTGCTCGATTCGGGGCTGTACTTCAGTCAGTCGATGCGAGGAGAGATCGTGGGGGGGATGGGCGACCCACGCGAGCCCGCGGCGCTCAACATGGGGTCGACGCTCCGCTTCCTCTCCCGCTTCTCCCGCGCGCTCACCGAGCAGATTCCGAGGCTCGGGCAGATCAAGGTCCTCAGGCAGTGGGCCGGCCCTTACGACGTGACGCCGGACAACAATCCGGTGCTCGGCCGCACTCCGGGACTGCCGAACATGCTTCAGATGTCCGGCTTCGTCGGGCACGGGTTCATGATGGCCCCGGCCGTCTCCGAGCGGATGGCGGCGTGGATGGTGAACGACACTCGCGACGAGCTCTTCACCCGCTTCGATCTGGAACGCTTCCGCACCGGACGCCTGGAGCGGGAGACGATGATCATCGGCTGAGCATGGACGGGCGGCGCCACTGTGCCGCTCCTCGAGCGTCCCCCTGGGGCGGGGGCTGAGCATGGACGGGTGGCGCAACTGCGCCGCTCCTCGAGCGTCCCCCTGGTGCGGGGGGCTGAGCATGGACTGCCGAGCCGGGACGGCTGCCGATCTCACCGAGCGTGGGTGGCATCTGCACCCGGCGCGTGAGGCTGCCCGCGGCTGGGCGCTGATCGAAACAGTCCGGGTGTCCGCCGCATCCGTAGGATGGAGGAAATCCGTGACGCTCTGGAACGACAGACCCGAGGACGATGGAGCGAGCGACTCCACCGAGCTGGCCCTGAAACAGCGGGCCGAGGGCCTGGTGACCACCGCCCTGAAGGCAGTCGGTCGCGCCTTCTCCGCAGCGGATCCGGTGAATCAGCTGAGGGCACAGCTGCTCCTCGAGGTCGCCCGGGCGATGCGGACCGACGTCCGGCGCGGGTCCTGGACCCAGCTCCCCACCGACACCCGGCGGCAGCTTCGCGACGCCCTGCTGGCCTTGGAGCGCCTCGCCGAGTCGGGCGTGCCGCTGCCGGTGGCGTGAACGACGGCATCCCGGGCGCGCCGAGGAACTAAATCCACCAGCTCCGGAGTCCAGACCACGGAAGCGATCCGTGGCGCTCTGGAAGAACAGGCTCGAGGACGACGGCGCGGCGCGCACCAGCGAGACTGCGCTCCGCCGGATCGCCGACGCGTTGTTGAGCGACGCCGTCCAGGGGTTGCCCCGGGCCGTTCTCGAGGGAGACCTCCATCGACAGTGGCGCGCCCAGGTGCTGCTCGAGCTGACGCGGCTGCTGCGGGTCGATCTCCACGGTGGTGGGTGGGCGCGTCTCGACGCCGGCGATCGCCGACAGGTGCGCCGGGCGCTGCTGACGCTCGGCGTGCTCGCGCACTCGCGCGCGCCGATTCCGATCGCCTGACGGAATCGATGGAATAGCAGCGAGGTCGATCGGGTCCTGGCCGCCGAGAGATGCGTCGGAAGCGGCCGCGGTGGAGCTCGCGGTCCTCTCCGCCGTGTCCTCGCGTCGCGCATTCACCGACAGGAGATGGGTCGTGGACCACACTCGGCAGAGTCGCTGGCACCCGTGTGTCCCGGGGGCGCTGGCAGGTTGTCTTCTCGTTCTCGCTACCCCGGCCGCGCGGGCCGCGGAGGCCGCCCCGCCGAAGCCGGTGGTGAACCGGTGGTCGGCGGTGATCTACGGCTTCGCCGAGCTGGACGCGATCCACGACTCGCTCCAGGGCCCGAACGACCTGATGGGGAACGCGGCGCTCCCCCGCAGCGGCACCTATGCCGCCACGCACGATCAGACCACGTTCAGCGTTCGGAACTCGCGGCTGGGGCTGAAGGTGGGAGCACCCGACCTCGGGCCGCTCCGCGCCTCGGCGGTCGCGGAGATGGACTTCTTCGGCAACCAGCCCCCTGTGAGCGAGGCGGCCTTCTTCAACAACCCCACCTTCCGGATCCGCCACTTCTACTTCAAGGTCGAGACACCGGTGCTGGACCTCACCATCGGCCAGACCTGGGAGCTCTTCGGCTGGCAGGCCTCCTTCATCCCCGCGAGCGTGAATCTCCAGGGGCTGCCGGGCCAGGTCTACAGCCGGACCGCTCAGCTGCGAGTGTCGAGGACGCTCGAGCTCTCGTCCGACGTGAGCATCGAGCTGGCGCTGGCCGCGCTCCGGCCGCCCCAGCGAGCGGGTGGGCTTCCCGACGGGCAGGCCGGGGTCAAGGTGAACCTCCCCTTCCGGAAGGCGTACCGCACCCTCGGAGGAGCGAGCAGCGCGCTGGATGCCATGGCCCTCGGGGTGTCCGGCACGGTGCGCCGGTTCGCGGTGCCCGCCTTCGAGCCGAACGCGAAGACCGACGTCACCACGACCGGCTGGGGCGTCTCGGTCGACGTGCTGCTGCCGATCATCCCCGCCTCGAGCACCTCCCACGACAACGCGCTCACCTTCACTGGCTCCTTCGTGCGCGGCGAAGGCATCTCCGACCTCTACACCGGCCTCGGTGGACCGCCCTTCCCGCCGCTCCCGGGGACGCCGCCCACGGCGTACACCGCGCCCATCGACCCCGGCCTGGTGGGGTTCGCCACCGGGGGCAACCTCCAGGCGGTCTCGTACCAGACGTTCCTCCTCGGCCTGCAGTACTGGTTGCCGTGGAGCAGCGGACTGTCGCTCGCCGCGAACTACTCCCATCTGCAGTCGTTCAACGCCGCGGTGCTGGCGAACGGAAACAAGAACGTCGTGGTGCGACAGCAGTACGCGAGCGGCGCGGTCTTCTGGGACGCGGCGCAGCCCATCCGCTTCGGACTGGAGTACGCGTGGCTGGAGCAGCACTTCACCGAGGGTCCGCCGTCCGTCGACCGGCGGGTCCAGCTCAGCGGATGGTACGTGTTCTGACCTGCGGTGCCACGCCGGCCGCGGGTGGCCGGCGGGCGACCACCT
>DASROG010000173.1:0-4814 GCA_035646995.1 Myxococcaceae bacterium | reverse complement strand
GGACGAAGGTGGGCAGCTCGCGGGCCACGCCCTCCTGCTCCTCGCTCATCGAGTTGCTGTCGTCGACGACGAAGAGGATGTCCGTCTCCACCGGCTCGATGAGCGGCGCGTCATAGGCGCAGTGCGTGGGGACCGTGGACCCCGCCCGCTCCGGTGGCGCCTCGCACGTGCAGCCGCCGAGCGTGCCCAGCAGTCCGGCCACCAGGAGCCACAGCCAGTGACCCCGTCGCTTGACGACGTCCGGTTCTGCTCTATCGGTAAACCTCAGACCCCGCATCCAGACCTGTTTCCCAATGAAGGACTTTTGATTGCTAGCCTCTGTTCCAGACGGTACGGGACCTGGCAGAGGCAGTTTCCGACGCACCTGAACGGAGCGCGAATTTTCATGTCGGACGAGAAGAAGAAGGGCGGCCAGTCCGCCACCGCGATGACCTCGGCCATGGGGCCCCCGGGCCTCATCAACAAGGAGGACATTCCCCAGGTCCTCCCCATCCTGCCACTTCGGAACTCCGTCTTCTTCCCGGGTGGTGTCCTACCCCTGGCTGTAGGACGTCAGAAGACCATTGCCCTCATCAAGGACGCGGTGCGTGATGACCAGCTGATCGGGGTCGTCACCCAGCGGCGGGCCGAGGAGGAGGACCCGGGGGCGAGTGACCTCTACGCGATGGGGACCGTGGCTCGCATCGTGAAGCTCCTCAAGATGGGCGAGGATAACTACTCGCTCGTCGTCCAGGGCCTGGCCCGCTTCCGGGTGCTGGACCTGGTGCAGGAGACCCCCTACCTCAAGGCCCGGGTGGAGCCCGCGGACGACAAGACCTCGGCGGAGAACGTCGAGGTCGAGGCGCTGGGCATCAACCTCAAGAAGCTGGCCCGCGAAGTCATCGAGCTGATGCCGGAGCTGCCGGCCGCGGCTACCGAGCTGGTCGAATCCATCACCCACCCCGGTCACCTGGCAGACCTCATCGCCGCCAACGTGGACGTGCCCATCGAGGAGAAGCAGGCGGTCCTCGAGACGGTGGATCTCAAGGCCCGGATGAAGCTGGTCCTCGAGCTGCTCAACCGGAAGCGAGAGATCCTCAAGCTCTCCAACAAGATCGACTCCGCCGTGAAGGGCGAGATGTCGAAGACCCAGCGCGAGTACTACCTGCGCCAGCAGCTGAAGGCGATCAAGGAAGAGCTCGGCGAGATGGGCGAGGAGGAGGAGGAGCTCGACGAGCTGCAGGAACGCCTCAAGAAGGCAGGCCTGCCGCCGGACGTGGAGAAGGTCGCCACCAAGGAGCTGAACCGGCTCAAGACCATCCCCGCCGCCTCCAGCGAGTACACCGTCGCCCGAACGTACCTCGACTGGATCGCCGACCTGCCCTGGAGCAAGACCAGCGAGGACAACCTGGACATCGAGAACGCCCGGTCCACCCTGGACGCCGACCACTACGGCATCCAGAAGGTGAAGAAGCGCATCCTCGAGTACCTGGCCGTCCGCAAGCTGAAGAACGACATGAAGGGCCCCATCCTCTGCCTGGTGGGCCCGCCGGGCGTGGGCAAGACCTCGCTCGGCCAGTCGATCGCGAGGAGCGTGGGGCGGAAGTTCGTCCGTCTCAGCCTCGGCGGCGTGCGCGACGAGGCGGAGATCCGAGGGCACCGCCGCACCTACGTGGGCGCCCTCCCCGGCCGGTTCATCCAGAGCATGAAGAAGGCCGGGACCAAGAACCCGGTCATGATGCTGGACGAGATCGACAAGCTCGGGGCGGACTTCCGCGGCGACCCCTCGGCCGCGCTGCTCGAGGTGCTGGACCCGGAGCAGAACAACAGCTTCTCCGACCACTACCTCGACGTGGCCTTCGATCTGTCGAAGGTGCTCTTCATCGCCACCGCCAACCAGCTCGACCCCATCCCCGGCCCGCTCCGGGACCGGATGGAGATCATCGAGCTGCCCGGATACACCTTCGAGGAGAAGCAGCAGATCGCCCGCATCCACCTGGTCCCGAAGCAGCTGCGGGAGCACGGGCTGTCCGCCGACCACATCGAGATCGAGGACGGCGCCCTGCTCACCCTCATCACCAGCTACACCCGCGAGGCGGGCGTGCGCGGCCTGGAGCGGCGCATCGCCGACCTGTGCCGCGCGGTGGCGGTCGAGGTGGCGGCCGGCAAGACCGACAAGCAGGTCATCACCTCGGACCGGGTGAAGGAGATCCTCGGCCCCGAGTCCTTCTATTCCGAGGTCGCCGAGCGGACCGAGGTGCCGGGCGTGGCCACCGGGCTGGCCTGGACGGCGGTGGGCGGAGACCTCCTCTTCATCGAGGCCACCAAGATGGCCGGCAAGGGCGGGATGACGCTCACCGGACAGCTGGGGGAGGTGATGAAGGAGTCCGCCCAGGCGGCGCTCAGCTACCTCCGCAGCAAGGCGGATTCGCTGGGCATCAACCCCAACTTCCTGGAGAAGACGGACATCCACCTGCACTTCCCGGCGGGGAGCATCCCCAAGGACGGGCCCTCGGCGGGTGTGACCATCCTCACCGCGCTGACCTCGCTCATGACGGGGATCCGCGTCCGCGGCGACACGGCGATGACCGGAGAGGCCACCCTCCGGGGCCTGGTGCTCCCGGTGGGCGGGATCAAGGAGAAGGTCCTCGCCGCGCACCGCGCGGGCATCAAGCGGGTCATCCTCCCCGAGCGCGTCCGCAAGGACCTGATCGACGTGCCCGACCAGGCCAAGAAGGACATCGAGTTCATCTTTGTCACCCAGATGGACGAGGTGCTCCACAACGCCCTCGAGTCGGACCCGTTCAAGGCCCGGGCCGGGACGCCGGACGGCGGCTCGACCCCCGACCTGCCGAAGCCCGAGGTCGTCGCGCCCGGCGCGCCCGAAATCCGCGCCTAGAACGTCAGGCGGAAAGCAATTCCCGATGCCGTCCGGAGCACGCACGCTCCGGGCGGCATTGCTCTTTGTGGGGCCGAGGCGTTGAACCCGGGGAAAGCGCGCGTAAGATGCCGGAAACGCTCGGACCGGGCTGGGGCTGAATCGCCCCTCGCTCGGGGCCGTCCGAGACCCACATGCTTCCTCTCGTCGCCAGCCCGGAGCTGTGCGGAACGTTCCGCGGCGCCCGGGCGTTGGTCCAGTCCGGAGGAGCCAGCCAAGCATGAGCCTCGAGGGCCGGCACCTGGGGCGCTATCGGCTGCTCGAGCCGCTGGGCTCGGGCGGAATGTCGGTGGTCTACCGGGGGCTGGACACCTCGCTCCAGCGCGAGGTCGCGGTGAAGGTGCTCCACCCGCACCTGGCCCGCCAGCAGGACGCCCGGGCGCGGCTGGCCCGCGAGGCCCGCGCCGTGGCCCGGCTCCAGCACCCGAACATCCTCGAGGTGTTCGACTTTGCCGACCCGTCCACCGAGGACGCGTTCCTGGTCACCGAGCTGGTCCGGGGGGAGACGCTCAAGTCCTTCGCCGAGCGTGAACGGCTCTTTCCCCCCGAGCTCGCGGCGCTGATCATCCAGCAGCTGGCGCGCGCGCTGGGGCACGCTCACGAGGCGGGGGTCATCCACCGGGACCTCAAGCCCGAGAACGTGATGGTGCGCGACGACGGGGTCCTGAAGCTCATGGACTTCGGCATCGCGCGCGTGCTCGACCCGGCCGAGCGGATGACGGTCACCGGCGCGCTGGTCGGGTCTCCGGCCTACATGGCCCCGGAGGTCATCGACGGCGAGCCGGCCACGGCCGAATCCGACGTCTTCTCCCTGGGCACGCTCCTCTACTGGCTCTGGACAGGGACGCTCCCCTTCGCCGCGCCGAGCACCCCGGCGACGCTCAAGCGCATCCTCGCCGGTACCTACGAGGACCCGCGCGGGGCGTGCCCGGCGATCTCCGACGGGCTGGTGCGCATCCTCGACACCTGCCTGGCCCACGATCCCGCGGACCGCTACACGAGCGCCCGGGAGCTGGAGCAGGCGCTGTCCCAGACGCTCGACGAGCTCGGCCTCACCGATGGCGAGGCCATCCTCGGCTCCTTCTTCGCCGACCCGGCCACGGCCCGGACCGCGCTGGTGCAGCGGCTGGTCGCCACCCTCCTCGCGAAGGGCGCGGAGGAGGCGGCCGCCGGGCGTCTCCCCCGGGCGCTGGCCCGGGTGGACCAGGCCCTGGCGCTCGAGCCGGATGCGCCCGCGGCCCGCGCCCTGCTCGAACGGGTTCAGCGGAGCCTCCGACGGGGTCGTGCCCGTCGCCGGGCCGCTCTCGTCGCCGGCGGAGGGGTCGCGGTGGCGGCCCTCGTCACCGGCGCGGTGACCCTGGTCCGGATGCAGGGTGACCCACCGGCGGCCGGTTCGTCCGCCGGGCTCGCCGCACCGTCCCCCGCTCCGGCCGTGGTCGCCGCGGTCGGCGGGCCGGTCTCGGCCTCTGCGGTGGACACCGCGATCCGTCCGGCCGCGGAGACCTCGTCGGGCGTCGACGCCGCGCCGGAGCGAGCTGCCGCGAGGGCGACTCCGCAGCCCGAGGGCTCCGGAGAGCCCGGACCTCCGTCCCGCTCGACCCGCGCCGCTCGAGGGGCGGCGCCCGTGCGCTATCAGGTCCTGGTCCGGCCCTATGGCGCGCTCCAGGTGGACGACGAGCGAAAGAGCTCCGAGGCGCTCTCGGTCCACACCCTCGCGCTGAGTCCCGGCCGGCACGTCCTGCGCGTCAGCTGCCAGTGGTGCGACGAGCAGGTCGTGCCCATCGAGGTCATCGCCGGCAGGCCCGAGACCCTGGCCATCCCCGCGCGCCTGAAGGCGGCCGAGCTCCGCTTCGCCTTCGAGCCTCCGTCGGCCCAGGTCCGCATCGGCGACGTCACC
>DASROG010000172.1:0-2854 GCA_035646995.1 Myxococcaceae bacterium | reverse complement strand
CCTCGGTGGGGGTGCCGGGGCGCATCCTCCAGGTCTGCGCCGGCGCGCCGGGGCCGGGGCCCGGCCCTGGTGCTCGGGGTGTGGACGGCCGACGGCGGCTCGGAGCTCCGCCTGGTGCGGGGGGTCCCGTGAGGCGGGAGGCGCTGCTGCTGTTCGTCGCGGTGGCCGCGCCTTCCGAGGCCCGGGCGGCGGCCCGGGCGCGCGACGGGGGGACGCTGCGGCTGGCGGTGCTCCAGGAGGTTCGCGCCGATCGCTGGGGTGAGACGCCAGAGGGGGCCGTGCTCCGGGAGCTCCTCGCCGCGCCGCTCTGCCGCATCGAGGCGAGCGGGCGCGTGCTGCCGGTGCTCGCCGGCCTCCAGCGCACGGCCGACGGGGTCTCGGTCGTCCCGCGGCCGGGGACACGGTTCTCCTCCGGCGCCCCGCTCGGGACGGCCGAGCTGGCGCAGGCCTGGGCCCGCGCGGTGGAGCGGAGCCCGACCGTGCGCGCCGCGCTCGGACCGGTGCGGGAGCTGGCGGCGGCGCTGGAGCAGCAGTCCCGAGGCAAGGCGACGGCGCTCCAGCTTCCGCTGGCCCACCCCTGGCCGGACCTGGAGGTGAGCCTCTGCCACCCCGCGCTCGCGCCGGTGCTGGGTGACGGCGGGAGCGACGGCGTCGGACCCTACGCCCCGGACGGCACCGAGAGGGGGCGCGCCGTGCCCGGGTTCCCGGAGGGCCGGCCCCACCCGGACGGGTTCGCGATCGCCACCCTCGCGCGCCGCGCGGCCCAGCGGGCGCTCGAGACCCGGAGCGCGCAGGTGCTGCTCGGAGATGGCGGGGAGCCGGCGGGGCCGGCGCTGTTCGCCACGTACCTCGTGTCCCGGCCCCAGTCCCGCCTGGTGGTCGCGCTGCTGGAGCCACGCCTGGATCGCCCCGCGCTGGTGCGGAGCTTCGTGGGCGGTCCCGCGGCGGCGATGCCCGGGCTCCTTCCGCCGGCGCTCGGCGGGCCCGAGCGGGCGGCGACCTCGGCGGGAAGTCCGGGACGCGGGTCGGGGACGGCGCTCCTCCTCTACGCCGCGGACCGGCCCGGGCAGCGGGCGGTGGCGCAGCGGCTGCAGATCCTCCTCCGGGACGCGGGGGTCTCGCTCACGCTCGGCGCGCGCACCCCGGAGACGCTGGACCGTGACTGGCGCGCCGGACAGGGAGACCTCGCGCTCCGCTCGGTGCTTCTCCCGCCGGTGCCGGCCGCCGCGCTGGCGGTGGTGCTGGAGCTGGCCGGGGACCCCGGCGCGAGCCGGCGCGAGCTCGCGGCCCTCGGGGCACTGGCCGACGAGCGGGAGCGTGCGGCGCGGACGCGGGAGCGGGCCCTCCAGCTCGCGGGCGCCCTGAGCGTCCTGCCGCTGTACGTGGAGGGGCTCCGGGCCCGGCTCGACCCGGCGCTGGTCGACGTGCGCCGGGACGCCTTCGGGCTGTGGACCCTCGACGACGCGTGGTGGCCCTGATGGCCGGGACAGGAGGGATGCGCCTCCGCACGCTCCTGCTCCTCGCCTTCGCCCTGCTGGCGCTCCTCCCCCTGGCGGTGACGGTGCCGCTCGCCTCGCGGCGCATCGAGGAGACCTTCGCCCGCGAGCTGGCCACCCGCGCTGACGCGGCGGCGACGCTCGCCTCCGCCGAGCTGGACCGGCTCCGGGCCGAGGTGGAGCAGTCGGTGAGCGCGTGCGCCGCCGATCCCCTCACCGAGGCCGTGGCGCTGCAGCTAGAGTCCGGGCAGCCGCCCGCCGCGGACGCGATGCGCGGCGTGGCCGAAGGGCGGCCTCTGACGGTTCTCACCCTCCGCGACGCCTCGGGGGTGACCCGCTCCAGCGCCTTCCTTCCGGCCCGGGTGGGCGACGTCGAGCCCGGACTCTCCGCCGTCAGTCCTGGCGAGGCCCCGGTGGTGGTTCGGGTCGAGGTGCAGAACGCCGAGGGCGTCCAGCTCCGGCCAGCCCTGGTGGCGGCACGTCCGGTGGAGGCGGCGCGCGGCGCGGCCATCCTCGTCGGGGGTCAGGTGCTCGACGAGGGATGGGTCTCACGCCTGGCCCGGCTCACCGGCGTGCGGGTCGAGCTGCAGGGGACGGGCGTCGCCGCCGCGGCGGCCGGCACCGCCGAGGGGCGCACCGTGCGGCGCGCCCTGCCCCTCGGGCCCGCGGAGCTGACGCTCGCCGTTGGGAGCGCGGCGGTGGACGAGACGCGGGCCACGCTCCTGAGGGCGCTGGTCACCGCGGGGGCGCTGGGCCTCGCGCTGGCGCTGGTGGCCGGCTTCCTCTTCGCCCGGGGCATCACCCGTCCGGTGGAGGCGCTCACCGAGGGGGTGCGCTCGGTCGCGGGCGGCGCGCTGGACACGCGAGTGCCGGCGACGGGCAGCGGCGAGGTGCGGGTTCTGGTGGACGCGTTCAACCGGATGACCGAGGACCTGGGTCACGCCACGCGGGCGCTGCGGGCGGCGGAGCAGGCGGCGGCGTGGGAGGGCGTGGCGCGCAGCCTGGCGCACGAGCTCCGCAATCCCCTCACCCCGCTGCAGATGTCGCTGGAGACACTGCTCGCGGCGAGAGAGGCGCGAGATGGTCGCTTCGAGGCGCTGTTCGTCGAGAGCGCGCCGGCGATGCTCGAGGAGGTGGAGCGGCTGCGGCGCACCATCGACGCCTTCGCCCGCTTCGCCCGGCTGCCCGCGGCGCAGCTCGAGCCGCTGGACCTCACCGCCTGGGCGGAGCAGGCGCTCGGTCTCGCCGGAGCGCGCCCGGGCGTCGCGCTCCGCTGGGAGCCAGGGCCTCCCCTCCCGGTCCGCGCGGACCGGGAGGGGAGGCCCTGGCTCCCAGCGGAGCGCGACGCCCGGGCGCGC
>DASROG010000171.1:0-3471 GCA_035646995.1 Myxococcaceae bacterium | reverse complement strand
CAGGGGTCCGGCACGACCTCAGGTCGGCGCTCCGCCGATGAGCGCTCGCGCCAGATCCGCCACGCTCGCGCGGGTGACGCGCTGGTAGTCGGCCGGCGGAAGGAGCAGCTGCGCCCCGCGGATGCCCGCCGAGATGGAGATGAGCGGCCAGCCCAGCGCCGAGCGGTCGAGCACCACCGGGTAGTCCCGCTTGCCCGCGAGGGCGGTCACGCCACCGCGGACGTATCCGGTCAGCGGCTGAACCTCCTTCAGCGGGACGGTGTCGCAGCGGCGGTCGCCGCGGGCGCGCGCCAGGGCCTTGAGGTCCAGCTCGCGATCCGCCGGAACGACCGCCAGGCAGACCCCCGTCCGATCGCCCCGGCACACCAGGGTCTTGAACAGCTGCGCGGGGGGCAGGCCGACCTTCTGCGCCACCCGGACGGCCGAGAGGTCCTCCGGATCCACGGCATACGTCCGCAACTCGTAGCGGATGTTCAGTGTGTCCAGGAGCCTGGCCGCATTGGTCTTCATCGAGGCTGGTTCCGCCCCGGACGCTGCTAGGGTCGGCCGCCGCATGTCCAGTCCCGGTGAACCCGCGCCCAAGCGGTGGCCCGGCGCGCAGCTCGCCATCGCCGCGCTGGGCATCGTGTTCGGAGACATCGGGACCAGCCCGCTGTACGCCATCCGCGAGTGCTTCGGCGAGCACGGCGTCGCCCCCACCGCCGAGAACGTGCTCGGGGTCCTCTCCCTGATGCTGTGGTCGCTCACCCTGGTGGTGGCGGTGAAGTACCTCGGCTTCATCATGCGGGCGGACAACAAGGGGGAGGGCGGCATCTTCGCCCTGCTCGCGCTGATCCCCCGGGCCGAGACCGCGTGGGAGATGCGGCAAAGGACGGCGGTGGTGCTGCTCGCCTTGTTCGGGGCAGCGCTTCTCTACGGCGACGGGGTGATCACCCCGGCGATCTCGGTCCTCTCCGCGGTGGAGGGACTCAGCGTGGCCACCAGCGCCGCCGAGCCGCTGGTGGTGCCCATCACCTGCGTGATCCTCGGGCTGCTCTTCCTGGTGCAGCGGCGGGGCACCGCGCGCATCGGGGGCATCTTCGGGCCGGTGATGCTGGTGTGGTTCCTCTTCATCGCCACCACCGGGCTGGTGGAGATCGTCAAGTACCCCGGGGTGCTGGCCGCGGTGAATCCCTGGCACGCGGTGCGCTTCTTCCGGGAGAACGGGTTCCGCGGCTTCGAGGTTCTCGGGGCGGCGGTCCTGGCCATCACCGGGGGCGAGGCGCTGTACGCCGACATGGGGCACTTCGGCCGCCGTCCCATCCGGCTGAGCTGGTTCAGCGGGGTGTTCCCCGCGCTGCTCCTCAACTACTGCGGACAGGGGGCTCTCCTCCTCAGCGACACCGCGGCCCGGGCGAACCCCTTCTACGCACTGGTGCCCCGCCCCCTGCTCGTCCCCTCGGTGGTGCTGGCGACCGCGGCCACCATCATCGCCAGCCAGGCGCTGATCTCCGGCGCGTACTCGCTCACGCGTCAGGCGGTGCAGCTGGGCTACGTGCCGAGGCTGAACATCGTCCACACCAGCCGGGAGAACGAGGGGCAGATCTACCTCCCGGGAGTGAACCAGGCCCTGATGGTGGCCTGCATCGCCCTGGTGCTCGGGTTCCAGCACTCGAGCCGGCTGGCGGCGGCCTACGGCATCGCGGTGACCGGGACGATGCTCATCACCACCCTGGTCTTCTTCTTCATCATCGTCCATGCCTGGCGGTGGCCGCTGTGGAAGGCGCTGGGGGTGACCTTGCTCTTCCTGGCGATCGACCTTCCCTACTTCGTCGCCAATCTCATCAAGTTCGTGCAGGGCGGCTGGTTCCCGATCGCGGTGGCGATCGTCGTCTTCGCCTGCTTCACCACCTGGAAGCGAGGGCGGGCCGAGCTCGCCGAGCGCTTCGCGGCGACCGCCCTCACCGTGGACGACTTGCTCCAGGATCTGGCCCGGAGCCCGGTCACGCGTGTCCGCGGGACGGCGGTGTTCCTCAGCTCGTCCACCACCCTGGTCTCCCCGGTGCTGCTCCACCACCTGAAACACAACCAGGTGCTGCACGATCAGGTGCTGCTCCTCTCCGTCCTCCCGCTGAACGTGCCCGAGGTGGAGCCGGAGCAGCGGGTCCAGGTGGAGCCGCTGAGCCTCGGCTTCTACCGGGTCACCGCCAAGTACGGCTACCGGCAGAGCCCGCGGGTGCCGGAGATCCTCCGGCGGGCGCGCTCGCTGGGCGTCGCGACCAAGCCCGAGAGCACCAGCTTCTATGTGGGTCGAGAGACGGTGCTCCCCCGCGGACGGAGCCACATGGCCTACTGGCGAAAGGTGCTCTTCCGGTTCATCTCCCGAAACGCCCGCGCCACCACGGATTTCTTCTCCATCCCTCCTGGCCGGGTGGTGGAGCTGGGAATGCAGATCGACCTCTAGAGTGTGGCATCCTCCGGAGCAGGTGATGCGTCCCCTGCTTCCGTGGGCCTGCTGGGTGCTGCCGGCGCTGGCGCTGGGGGCGAGCACGCCCGCCCGCTCTCCCGCGGAGGAGCTGGAGGCGGAGCTGGCGCAGCAGGTGAAGATCCCCGAGCCCGAGCTGGTGGTGGTGACGGACGGGCCGGACCCCGCGCGGTTCGACCTGGTGGACGGGACGGTGGAGCTCGACGGCCGGCCGCTCGAAGGGCGATTGGAGCCGGGGTGGGGAAAGGAGCTCTTCCGTGGGCCGGTGGTTCCGGGGAACCACGTGCTCACCGCCCAGTTCGTCTACCGGGGATCGAAGACCGGGGCCTACCCTTGGAGCGGCTCGTACTCCTACCGCGTGCCGGGGAAGGTCGAGTTCCAGGCGCAGCGGGGGCTCCGGCTGACGGTGCACCTCCGGGTCGAGGTGAACGAGGAGCAGGAGGACCCGCGCAACCGGCTTGCATTCCGCGCGGCGCTGGAGCCGGAGATGACCGCCAAGGTGGACGACGCGCCGATGCCGCCGCCGCCTCCGCGCAAGGTGACGCCCGAGGAGCTGATCAAGCCCGCGCTGACCGCACCGCTCGCCTCGGTGCCGGAGAATCCGCCGCCGGCGCCGATTCCGAGCAAGAACAAGAAGAAGACGCCGAAGAAGAAGAAGAGCAGCGTGGCGGCAGCCGCGACGGGCCCGACTCTGGACGTCGCGACCGCTCGGCTGCAGCAGGCGATTGCGCAGCCCACGCCGCCGCCGAAGTCCGGAGAGAAAGCCACGGCGAGCGCGGGCTCGAAGAGCTCCAAGAGCAAGGGCTCGCCGGACGCCGGGCCGATCCGGAACTGACGCCGCTGCCTCCACTTGGCGTCGAGCTCCGGGCCCGAAACGCCGAGGGCGCTTCGATGCTTTCCAGCCGCTGACTACCGCCGCTCGGCGGCCAGCTTCTCGCGGTAGGCCTTCATCATCTCTTCCTGCTCGTTCCGCGGGACCGGGGCGTACTTGGCGAACTCCATGGTGA
>DASROG010000170.1:0-4887 GCA_035646995.1 Myxococcaceae bacterium | reverse complement strand
GGCGACCGCGGACCGGGGTGAGCCGGCCGACGAGTACGTCACCGCCCAGGGACAGTTCTTCCTCGGGGAGATCTACCGGATCCACTGCGAGGGAGTGACCTTCGATCCGGACGCGAAGGCGGACGAGCTGTCACGGACGCTGGAGTACAAGGCGGAGCTGTTGCTCTCGGCCCAGGGGCATTACCTGCGGGCAATCAAGATCGGCAACGGCTACTGGGCCACCGCCGCCGGAGAGCGGATCGGCAACCTGTACGAGGTGCTCCACCGGCAGATGATGGACTCGCCCACGCCGAGGGAGCTGAAGGGCGAGGAGGTGGAGGTCTACCGGCAGGAGCTCCGGAGGCGGATCAAGATCCTCCTGACCAAGGCCATCGGGGTCTACGAGACGACGGTGGCCACCGCCGAGCGCATCGGGACCGGTGGGCCATTCGTGGATCGGGCCCGGGCGAGCCTGGAGCGGATGAAGCAGCTGCTGCTCGCGGAGGCGGACGTGCCCGACGAGCCGGCCCCGCCGCCGCCGGCGACAAGGCCGTCCTCGCGGCGGCGCGGCGTCATCCGCCCGAATTCGACGCCCACGAACACCTCGCAGCGTGCCGGGGCCGAGAGCGGCGGGTAGCTCGGACCGGGTCCCGGCGCGCCCGAGCAGGGCGACGATGAAACTGCACCGCCGGAGCGCTCCCCCCGTGCGCTCCGGCGGCCTCCCCGCTTCACCTCACTGGAGCCCGAGGCGGGCCACCGCGTCCGCGGTGATCGCCTTCGCCAGCCGCGCCGCGCGCCGGCCGGCCGCGGTCTTCCCCTCCGGGTCGGCAGCGACGGCCGCCGCCACGTCGCCGAATCCCTCACGGCGGCCCAGCCGGAGCAGGAGCTCACCCCGGTTGCCGAGGGCCACCGGATGTGCCGCGTCCCGGGCCAGCGCCTCCCCGTACGCCGTCAGCGCGTCTTCGGTCCGTCCGAGCTTCTGGTACACGGTGCCCAGCGCCGCGTGCGCCCCGGCGTCCTTCGGGTTGAGCTCCACCATGGCCTCGAACACCAGGGCCGCCTCGCGCAACCTCCCCGCCTGCGCCAGCTCGACTCCGGCCCGCGCCATGCGCGCCGCGTCCACGGCGGTGATGCCCTCGACCTCGGCCCAGGTCGCCTCGCCGCGGGCGAAGGCCAGCAGCTTCTCTCGCTCGCTCCGTCGCATGCGCTAGCGCCCCATGTTGGCGATGGCGGTCTGGGCCATGGAGGCGAACTTCATCTCCATCGTCGACAGGAGGTTGGAGAGCTGCTCCTTGCGCTTCATGAGCCGCTCCATCTTGAAGTTCAGATCCCGGTCCACCTTGTCGAGCTTGGCCACCTTCTTCCGGTCGTCCTTGTTGGTCTTCTTGTCGTCGTTCTGGTCCATCTGCCGAGTGACCGAGAGCATCTGGTCGTCCACCCGGTTCTCGAGAACCATGAGGATCATCTCGATCTTCTCCTCGATGCTGAGGCTCTTGTCGGCGAGGATGTCCTTGATCGAAGGATCGCGGCTGGTGGACGACCTGCTGCTGCTCGAGGACTTGCTGGTGCCGCTGCTCCCGGACGAGCTGGCGGGCTTCGGCGTGCTCGAGCCACCCTTCGTCGTCCCGGGCCCCGGGGCCACGCCGCCGCGCCGCGCGTCCTCGATGCCGATCTCCAGGTCGCTGCGGGACATCCCCGAGACGCCGAAGCCCTTGGAGCGCGAGAGCCGGTCCAGGAGGGTCGGGTGGTCCAGCACGTACCGGAGCGCGCGCTTCAGGGCCGGCGAGGTGTCCGCCTTGCTCGCCGCCCGCTCCAGCTCCTCGCGGCTCAGGACCTTGTCCCCGAACAAGGGGTTCCGGTCGTTGAGGGAATCGAAGCTCGCGAGGATCGCCTGCAGGGCCGAGAGCTCGTCGCTTCCCGTGGGCGCCCGCGCTCCGCTCGACCCCGACCCGCTCGGCTCCCCGGCGAGCTCGATGTCGCCCCGGGCGATCCCCTGGTCGTCGCCGTCCTTCGAACGCGACAGCCGCTCCATCAGATCCGGGTTGTCGAGGATGTAGCGAGCCGCCCGCTTCAGCTCGAGCGAGGCATCGGGGTCCTCGGCCGTCTCCCGGAGCTCCTTCTCGGTGATGACCCTGTCCCCGAAGGCCCCGAGGAAGCCATGGTCTCGGTTCAGCGCGTCGAAGTTCTTCCGGAGCGTCTCCAGCGCCCGACGCTCCTCCGGGTCCACCTCGCTCGCGGTCACGGTCTCGGCGTCGGTTCCCTCGCCCGCAGGCGCGTCGGCGGCGCCGGCGCCCGGGCTCCCCTCGCTTCCGCGCTGCTCCCGCGCGAGCTCGATGTCGCCCCGCGCGATTCCCTGGGCGTCGCCGTCCCTCGAGCGCAGCAGGGCCTCCAGGAGCTCCGGACGGTCCAGCACGTAGCGGGCCGCGCGCTTGAGGTCGATCGGCGCCTCCGGGTCCTCGGCCGTCTCCCGCAGCTCCTTCTCGGTGACCACCTTGTCCCCGGCCAGGCCGAGGAACCCGTGGTCCCGATTCAGCGCGTCGAAGCTCCGGGCCAGCGTGTCCAGCGCGAGCCTCTCCTCCGGATCCTCGCCCGGCGCGACGAGGATCGGGTCGTGAACTGCCGGTGCCACGGCGTCGCCCTCGGTGCTGTCCGGGTTCGGGGGTGCATCGACGGCGCCGTTCGCCTGCAGCGCGGCGGTGGGTGCCCAGCCATCGGTGCCGCCGTAGGCCTCGTCCTTCGGCGGCGCGTACTCGGTCTCCCCCGCGCTGGCGGCCAGGTCCTTCAGGAGCTGGGTGCTCCCCTGCATCAGGGTGACGAAGTCCCCGGTCGCCGCCCCCACGGCGATCTTCAGCGCGTCACCGATGACCGGCGGCAAGCCCAGCAACTTGGTCCCCGCGTCGATGACAGCGGTGAACGGCGCGGTGATGGCTCCGAGCGCGTCCCCGATGAAGTCGAAGAGTCCCATCCGTCCCCCTTCCCGGGCGACTCCCCAGGCGGGACTGCCGGACTTCAAGAAGAGTGCCGGCGTGCGCCGGGCGCGGAGCAACGAGCGAGCGTCCCTCGGGAAGGACGGACCGGTCCGTGCGGCCGGACGCAGGCCGGGGGCTGGTATGTTGGCCGGGACATGACGCGGAGCTTCGGGCTGGACGTGGGCACCAGGACCGTCGGGGTGGCCGTCTCCGACGGGCTGGGGCTGACCGCACAGCCGGTCACCACGCTCCGCCGGACGAACCTCCGCGCGGACCTCACCGAGCTCCGGCGGCTGGCCGAG
Organism: Myxococcaceae bacterium; assembly: GCA_035646995.1. Lineage (GTDB taxonomy): Bacteria > Myxococcota > Myxococcia > Myxococcales > Myxococcaceae > RPRB01. The sequence goes on along the minus strand of DASROG010000170.1, from coordinate 1,637 downwards.
CACCACTCCGTGGAGCACGTGGTGGTGGGACTCCCGCTGAACATGGACGGCACCGAGGGCCCGAGCGCGGTCGAGGCCCGCCGCTTCGGCGAGGCGGTCGCGCGCCAGCTGGGGCTGCCGGTGGACTACTGGGACGAGCGGCTGACCACCGCCGCGGCCAACCGGGTGCTGCTCGAGGCCGATCTGTCGCGGGCCAGGAGGAAGGCAGTGGTGGACCGGGTGGCGGCGGCGCTCATCCTCCAGGGCTGGCTCGACGCACGGCGCGCCACGGCACACGGGGACGAGCCTTGAAGCGGGCGCTGGCGGTCCTGCTGGTGCTCGCGGTGCTCGCCGCCGCGGGAGGTGCCGCGTTCTGGTGGTGGCGCGACCGGCGCATCTCCGAGTTCGCCCTGACGCCGGCCGGTGCGCCGGGAACGAAGGACGTCATCATCCCCCCGGGGAGCGGCCCGCGGCGCGTCGCCGAGGTCCTGGCCCAGGAGGGCGTGGTGGCCGACGCCGAGCTCACCTACGCCTGGCTCCGCCGGGAGAAGCTCGGACCGAAGCTCCGTGCCGGCGAGTACGAGTTCACGCTGCCGGTGACGCCCGAGCAGGCCATCCAGAAGGTCATCGCCGGTCAGCAGAAGACGTACCACCTGACGATTCCCGAGGGCCTGCGGGTGGACGAGATTCTCCCTCTGCTCGCGTCCTCCCAGCTCAAGCTCCGGCTCGAACGGCTGGAGGCGCTCGCCGCGGATCCGGCGTTCGTGCGGAAGCTCGGAGTCCCCGCCTCCCGGCTGGAGGGCTTCCTCTTCCCGGACACCTACAGCTTCACCCACGGGTACACGGAGGAGAGCGTGCTCGGGAAGATGGTGTCGCGGACGCTGGAGGAGCTGCGCTCCGCGGAGGCGAGCAAGGATCCGGCGGTCCAGCTCGATGGGCTCCAGATCGTGACCCTGGCGTCGATCGTGGAGAAGGAGACCGGCGCGCCCGATGAGCGGCCCCGCATCGCCTGCCTCTTCCTGAACCGTCTCCGGCTGGGGATGCCGCTGCAGACCGACCCCACGGTGCTCTACGCGATGATGATGATCCGCGGGAAGTTCGTGAAGAACATCACCCGGCAGGACCTGGTCACGCCCCACCCCTACAACACGTACACGGTGAAGGGCCTCCCGCCGGGTCCCATCGCCAGCCCGGGGGCCGCGGCGCTCCGGGCGGTGACGCACCCCGCGACGTGCAGCGACCTGTACTTCGTGTCCCGCAACGACGGGACCCACGTCTTCTGCCCCACGCTCCAGTGTCACAACGCCGCGGTGAAGAAGTGGCAGGTGGACTACTGGACCGAGCAGCGGCGGCGCGGACGCTCCGGCCGCTGAGCTGTCACATTGGGGATCTCGGCCGGAGCGACCAGGGCTGGTTCCCCGGAGCCCTCGAGACCTAACCCCGGCGGCTGTGACGGTTCCGGCGGTGCACCGGAGCGCCGACGTCGATCGGTCGCCGGGGCACCACGGGAATCTGAGCGCGCCCGGGCGGGTGGAGGCTCGGTCAGGCATTCCGGAACCAGTGGAGGATCGGGCCGAGCTCAGCCGGGACCGGCCCGTCCCCGAGCAGAGCCTCGGTCATCGACGCCCCGACGAGCGCCACCTCTGCGGTGATCGCCT
>DASROG010000169.1:0-10455 GCA_035646995.1 Myxococcaceae bacterium | reverse complement strand
GCCGGGAACAACGCCTGGTCCGCCAGCTCCGGGCCCTGGTCTCCGATGCCGAGACGGCGCGGACGCTGCTCGACCTCGCTCCACCGACGACCACCCCACCGGCGCCCCAGCCGGCTCCCTGGGCCCGGTGGGCCCGCGATGCGCGCCAGCTCCGCCGCGCCGCGGAGCAGCTGCGCGAGCGCGGGCAACGTCTGGAGGAGGAGCGAGCCCTGCTCGGCAAGTACCGCGAGATGCTCGACGCCTTCTCCGGCCTGTTCGAGGCCGGCCACCTCCCGATGGGAGTGCGCGCGTACCACATCGTCCTCCGGCCAGGTCAGTCCTCGGTGGTCGAGCCGCTGCGGCAGGCGCTGGCCGAGGCGCTCGACTCGGCGTTCGAGCTGCGGACCCGGACGCTGTCGGCCGGTGACACCGCCCTGCTCCTCCTGGTTCCGCTCTCTCGCACCGGGCGGGTCGAGCGGCTCCTCACCGAGAGCGGGGTCCAGGAGGTCCCGCTGCCAGCGGGCTACGAGCGCGCCACTGCCGCCGAGGCGCTCCCCCGGATGCGGACCCGGCTCGAGGCGCTTCCGGCCCTGCTGGAGCAGGTGGAGGCGGACCGGAAGACGCGGGCCGCCACCGCCGCCCAGGTGCTCCCGCCGATGCTCGCCACCGCGCAGGACGCCATCTCCCGACTCGAGGCGGTGGGGCACACCGCCTCCACCCGGACCGCGTTCGTGCTCGAGGGGTGGGTGCCGGCGCCCGACCTGCCCGCGCTCGGCGAGACCCTGAGGACGCGGATCGGACCGGAGATCACCGTGGAGGAGCTGCCCTCCGGCCTCGACGTGGACGCTCCGGTGGTCCTCCAGAACCCGCGGCTGTTCCGTCCCTTCCAGCTCGTGGTGGAGATGCTCCCGCTGCCGACCTACGGGAGCATCGATCCCACGCCGTTCGTGGCGGTCTTCTTCCCGGTGTTCTTCGGGCTGATGCTGGGGGACATCGGGTACGGGGTGGTGATGCTCGGCCTCGGCGTGTTCCTCCACCGCCGCTCCCGGCCGGGAACCCCGCTCCACGCCATCGCGCAGATCGCCCTCATCTGCTCGGTCTTCACCATCATCTTCGGCGTGCTCTTCGGCGAGCTGTTCGGCGACGCGGGCCGCCGGCTGTTCGGGCTGCACGCGCTCTTGCTCGACCGCGAGGAGCCGAAGGACATCGTCTCCTTCCTGATCCTCTGCGTCGGCATCGGCGGGGTGCACGTGCTCCTCGGCCTGGTGCTGGGCGTGTTCAACGCATTTCACGGCCACAAGAAGCAGGCCCTGGGGCGCGGGCTCTCCGCGGTGATGATCCTGCTGGTGGTGGTCGCCCTGCTCGCGGCGATGAAGCTGCTCCCGGCGCAGCTCCTGACCCCGGCGGTGGTGGCCCTGCTGATCGCGTTCCCGGTGCTGATCGTCGCCGAAGGGATCGTCGCCCCGGTCGAGCTGCTGGCCACGATGGGGAACATCCTCTCCTACGCCCGTATCATGGCCCTCGGCACCGCCTCGGTGATGCTGGCCGTGGTCGCCAACCGGCTGGCCGGAGCAATCGGCAGCGTGGTGGTGGGCGCCATCTTCGCCCTGCTCTTCCACCTGGTGAACTTCGCCCTGGGGCTGTTCAGCCCCACCGTGCACGCGCTCCGTCTCCACTACGTGGAGTTCTTCGGCCGCTTCTACAGCCCGGGCGGCGTGCGCTACCGACCCTTCACCCACTGGAGGACGCGCTGATGCAGATCTTCTGGATCACCCTCAGTGCCGCGCTGGCCATCGCGATTCCTGCCCTGGCCACGGCCTGGGCGCAGTCGCGCATCGGCCCGGCGGCCGCGGCGACCCTTGCCGAGAAGCCCGAGCTGAGCACCACGGTCATCGTGATGCTCGCCATCCCGGAGACGATGTCCATCCTCGGCTTCGTGGTGGCGATGTTCATCATGCTCCGCGCCGGAGGGTAGCGCCGTGCCCATGCCGGACCTGCTCGAGGCCCTCGGGCGCTCGAACGAGGAGGAGGTCGCCGGTCTGCTGTCGGCGGCCCGGAGCGAGGCGGAGACGATCCGCGCCGCTGCTCGCGCTGATGCCGACGCACGGCTGGGGCACACCCTCGAGTCCGAGCGCACCCGGCTGCGGCAGGCTGCGCAGCGCCGGAGGGTCGCCGCCCGGCGCGAGGCGGCCGCGCGCCTGCTCCGTGCCCGCGCCGTGCTCCTCGATCGCATCTTCGAGACCGCGCGAGCCCGCGCGTCGGGCGTCCTGGGCTGGCCCGAGTACGCCCGGGCCCTCGAGGGCAGCGTAGGGCAGGTGCGCCAGCTCCTCGGAGACGACCCGGGCACGCTGCGCTGCGCGCCCGCCGACGCCGGGCGGGTGCAGGCGTGGGTGGCGGGCTCGGCGCTCTCGGTGGTCCCCGCCCCCGAGGTTCCGGCAGGGCTGCACTGCACGGCGGACGGGGGCCGGCTCACCGTGGATCTCACCTTGCCGGTCCGGCTCGCCCGGGAACGGCCGGCGCTCGCCATCGCGCTCGGCCCGGCGCTGGAGGCGGCGGGATGAGCGGGCTCGACGCCGGCATCGCCCGCGCCCGGGGGCTGTCCACGCATCTCTTGCCTCCGGCCGCGCTGGACGAGCTCCGCGCCTCGCTGGACCTCGGGACGGTGGCGGAGCGGCTGCGCACCGCGCCCGATCCGGTGGTGCTCACCGGTCCCGGTGCTCCCACTCCCGAGGCGCTGGAGGCAGCCGTCCGCAGGCGCGCCGGCGCACGGCTGGCGGCGCTCGCCCGGTGGTGCGCGGACGTCCCGGACGTCCTCACCGTGCTGCTGGGGGAGGAGGACCGCCGCGACCTCCGCCTGCTCCTGCACGGGGTGGTGGAGGGTGCCGCGCCGGCCGAGCGTCTCCGCGGCACGCTCCCCACGCCGACCCTCCCCATGGGGGCGCTGTCCACGCTCGCCGCGCAGACCACCGTTCCGGCCCTCGCCGCGCTCCTCGCGGCCTGGCACCACCCCGACGCGCCCGCGGTCGCCAGCGTCCGCGCCCCGGGTCCTCCGGACCTCCTCGCCCTCGACGCCGCCCTCACCCGCTCGTGGGCGTCACGAGCCACCGCCGCCGCGACCCGGGTGGACGACGAGCTCCGCCGCTACGTCGCCGCCACCATCGACCTGGAGAACGCCTTGACCGCGGTGATGCTCGCCGGCGGCCCGGGAGACCGTCCCGAGCTGGAGCCGATCCCGGGCGGCCGCCGCTTCCCTCTCCCGGCCTGGCGGGCCATCGCGTCCGCGGGATCGGTGGCTGCAGCGCTGATCCTCGCCCGACATCGCTTCGCCGCGACGCCCTTCGAGCGCGCCTTCTCCGGAGCCGGAGGCGCGGCGCTGGCGCGCGACCGGGCCTGGGCGGCGGCGCGGGACATCGCGCGCAGCCGTGCACGCACCGCCCCGCTCAGCTCCGCCCCGCTCATCGCCTACGTCCTCGGCGTGCGCGACGAGGTGCAGCAGCTGCAGCGGGTGATCTGGGCCCTGGCCCTCGGGGCACCGGCGTCGGCGCGCGGGGGGCGGCGATGAGCGAGCTCCGCGTCGCCCTGCTCTGCCGGCCCGAGGTGGCCCCGGCCTTCGCGCTCGCCGGCTTCCGTCCGCTGGTCGTCCCCGACGCCGAGGAGGCCGGGCGAAGGCTCTCTGCGCTGCTCTCCGATGCGCGCGTCGGCCTGGTGCTCATCGAGACACCGCTCTACGACGGCCTGGAGGGTGACCTCCAGCGCCGGCTGTCGGCGCGGCCCGTACCGCTGGTCGTGCCGGTGCCGGCACCGACCTGGGCCGAGCACGCCAGGGCCGAACAGGTCATCGTCGAGCTCCTCCGCCGGGCCATCGGCTACCAGGTGAGGCTGCGATGAGCGCGCTCCGCGTCCAGCGGGTGAACGGCTCGCTGGTGGAGGCGACCCCCGCCTCCGGCATCGCGCTGTACGAGCTGGCCCACGTGGGCGAGGCGAAGCTGCTCGCCGAGGTCATTGGTCTCGCCGGCGACGTCGTCACCCTCCAGGTTTACGAGGACACCAACGGGCTCGCGGTCGGCGAGCCGGTGGTGGCCACCGGAGGAACCCTGCAGGCCGAGCTGGGACCAGGGCTCCTCGGCTCGATCCTCGACGGTCTCGGCCGTCCACTCGACGTGCTCGCCGCCCAGACCGGACCCTTCGTCCCGCCGGGCCGGGAGCTGCGGATGCTCGATGCCGCTCGTCGCTGGCGCTTCGTCCCGGCGCTCGCGCCCGGAGCCCGGGTGAGCGGGGGGGACGTGCTGGGCTCGGTGGAGGAGCGCCCCGGCTTCGCCCATCGCATCCTCGTCCCGCCGGGGGTCGAGGGGACGCTGGCGTCGCTCGCCGAGCGGGAGCTCACCGTCGATGAGCCGGTGGGCATGCTCGAGGACGGGACGCCGCTGCGGCTCGCGCACCGCTGGCCGGTGCGCCGGCCTCGCCCGGTCGGGGCACGGCTGCCGCTGGGTCGCCCGTTCCTGACCGGCCAGCGCATCCTGGACCTCCTCTTCCCCGTCGCCGAGGGCGGGACGGTGGCGGTGCCCGGCGGCTTCGGCACGGGCAAGACGGTCATCGAGCAGTCGCTGGCCAAGCACGGCGAGGCCGACGTCGTGGTCTACATCGGTTGCGGCGAACGGGGGAACGAGATGGCCGAGGTGCTCTCCGAGTTCCCTCGCCTCTCGGACCCGCGCACCGGCCGGTCGATCATGGACCGCACGGTGATGGTGGTGAACACCTCGAACATGCCGGTCGCCGCCCGCGAGGCCTCGGTGTACCTGGGCGTCACCATCGCCGAGTACTTCCGCGACCTCGGGCTCCGGGTGGCGCTGATGGCCGACAGCCTCTCTCGCTGGGCCGAGGCTCTCCGGGAGATCGGCGCTCGCCTTCAAGAGATGCCCGGCGAGGAGGGGTACCCCACCTACCTCGCGAGCCGGCTCGCCAAGTTCTACGAGCGGGCCGGCCGGGTGAAGGCCGTCGGCCGTCCCGAGCGCGAGGGCGCGCTGACCCTGATCAGCGCCGTCTCGCCCCCGGGTGGAGATCTGTCCGAGCCGGTGAGCCAGGCCAGCCTGCGGGTGGCCGGGACGCTCTGGGCGCTGGACGCCGAGCTCGCGCACCAGCGGCAGTTTCCGGCGGTCGACTGGGCGACCAGCTACAGCCTCCACGCCGACCAGACCACGCCCTGGTTCGCCGAGTCGGTGGACGGGCGCTGGTCGGGGGTGCGCGCACGCACGCTGGAGCTGCTCCAGCGGGACCGGGAGCTGCGGGAGATCGCCGGTCTCATCGGCCCGGAGGCGTTGCAGGACGTGGACCGCCTGGTCCTCGCCGTGGCCCAGCTGCTCCGGGAGGTGGTGCTGGGGCAGAGCGCCTACCACCCGAACGACGCGCGCTCCTCGCCCGAGAAGACGTTCCGCCTGGCATCACTGGCCTGCGGGGTGGCGGACCGCGTGCAGGCGCGACTGCAGTCAGGCACCGCGCTCTCGGAGCTGGACCTCGGGCCGCTCCGCCGCGCCCTGGTGGCCCTCCGCGACGGACCGCCCGACGAGCTCCCGGCACGCACCGCGGCGGCCACGGCGGAGCTGGAACGGCTCTCGGCGAGAGAGGCCGCGTCATGAGCACCCTGACCCGAGAGGTGGCGGGCGCCAGCGGCATCCGTGGACCGCTGGTCTTCGTGGAGCACGTCCGCCGGGTGGCGCTCGGCGAGCAGGTGGAGCTCGCGCTGGACGGGCGCCGGTGGCAGGCGCAGGTCATCGACGCCGGGGAGCGGCACACCGTGCTCCAGCTGCTCGAGGAGGGCCTGGGCCTGGTCCCGGAGCGCGCGCGGCTGGAGTTCAAGGGAGACGTGGCGAGAGCCGTGGTGGGCCGCGAGCTCCTGGGCCGGGTGTTCAGCGGGCTGGGGACGCCGCTGGACGGGCTGCCACCGCCGGTGGGCGAGGCGCTCCGGCCGCTGAACGGGGCGCCGCTCAACCCGGCGGCGCGGCTCCCGCCGAAGGAGCTGATCGAGACCGGAATCTCGGCCATCGACGGGATGAACACCCTCGTCCGCGGGCAGAAGCTGCCCATCTTCTCCGGCCCCGGCCTCCCGGCGCTGGAGCTCGCGGCGCGCATCGTGGAGTGGGCACGCGCGCCCAAGGGCGAGCCCTTCGCGGTGGTGTTCGTGGGCATCGGCATCACCGCTCGCGAGTCGAGCGAGTTCCTGGATCGGTTCGAGTCCAGCGGGGCCCTGGAGCGCAGCGTGGTGTTCCTCAACGAGGCGCGGGACCCCACCATCGAGCGGCTGCTCGCGCCCCGGGTGGCCCTGGCGGAGGCGGAGTACCTGGCCTTCGAGCACGGGCTGCACGTGCTGGTGGTGATGGCCGACGTCACCAGCTACTGCGAGGCGCTGCGTGAGCTGGCCACCGCCCGGCAGGAGATTCCCGGGCGGCGGGGTTACCCCGGCTACATGTACACCGACCTGGCCTCGCTCTTCGAGCGCGCGGGGCTGGTCCGCGGGCGGAGCGGCTCGGTGACCCAGATCCCGGTGCTCACCATGCCGGACGACGACCTCACCCACCCCATTCCCGACCTCACCGGGTACATCACCGAGGGACAGGTCGTGCTGGGCCGCGACCTTCACCGGCGCGGTGTGTTCCCGCCCATCGACGTGCTGCCCTCGCTGTCGCGGCTGATGAACGCCGGCATCGGCGACGGCCGCAGCGCGCCCGAGCACCGGGAGTGGGCGGACCAGCTCTACGCGCTCTACGCCCGGGGCACCGAGGCGCGGCTGATGGCCACCATCGTGGGCGAGAACGGGCTTCTCCCCGCGGACCGGCGCGCGCTGGGCTTCGTCGACAAGTTCGAGCACACGCTGGTGGGCCAGGGGCGCGCCCGGCGGACGCTCGCCGAGACGCTGGATGCGGGCTGGGCGCTGATGGAGGGCTTCCCCCGCGAGGACCTGCTCCGGATCCGCGAGGCGACCTGGGAGCGGCGCTTCGGGAAGGGAGCCCGGGCATGAGCGAGGCCCGGCTCCCCGCCACGCGGCTCGGGCTGCTGCGTGCGCAGCGCCGGCTGGAGCGCCTGGAACGGGGGACGTCCCTCCTCCGCAGGAAGCGCGAGGCGCTGGTGGCCGAGCTGTTTTCGCTGGCGCGCTCGGCGCTGGACACCCGCGAGCAGATCGACACCCAGGCCCGCGCCGCCTGGCCTGTGTACCTGGATGCCCTCGCCGCGGAGGGGGCAGGAGCGCTGAGCGGGCTGGCCTGGCCCTCGCGCGAGCTGGGGGTGCGGGTGACGGCGCGGGTGGTGTGGGGCGTGCCGGTGGCGGACCTGGAGGCAGCCGGGCCCATCGTCCGCACGCTCGCCGCCCGTGGCCTTCCGCCCGGGCCGGTGCCTGCGGCGGTGGAGGCAGCAGAGGCCTTCGAGCGGCTCACGGACCTCCTGGTCCGCGCCGCGCCGCGCGAGATGCTGCTCCGGCGCCTGGGCGAGGCGCTCTCCCAGACCAGCCGGCAGGTGAACCGGCTGGAGCGGCGGGTCGCGCCCGGCCTCCGCCGCCAGGCGGCACAGGTCCGCGCGGCCCTCGACGAGCGGGAGCGCGAGGAGCACGTCCGCCTCGGGCTGCTCGCCAGGGTGGAGGCCGCTGCCCGTCACTGAACGGCGGTGGGAAGGCGCTCATCGCGCGGCGGCATTGCACCCGTCGCGGGACGGAGGTTTGCTCCGGCGACCGTGAGCCGGCTCCCCTTCCATGTCGCCTTCCCGGTGCGGGACCTCGCCTCGACGCGCGCCCAGGGCGAGCCCTCGGAGCGGGCCACGATGTTCCTGCTCGACCCCAGCGGCAACGCGCTGGAGCCGACGGCGTTCCGGAACCCGGACGCGGTCTACGCCCGGTGACCTGGGACGTCCTGGTGGTCGGCGGTGGCGTGGTGGGCTGGAGCGTCGCCCACCACCTCGCTCGCGCGGGAGTGCGTCGCATCCTGGTGATGGACCGCGGCGGCGGGAGCACCGAGCGCGCCACCGGAGGCTTCCGGGCCCAGTTCGCCACCGAGGTGAACGTCCGGCTGTCGCTCCTCTCGCGCCAGAAGCTGCTCGCCTTTGCCGAGGAGACCGGCGTCGACCCGGGGTACCGGCCGGCGGGCTACCTGTTCCTCGCCGCGACCGAAGCTCAGCGCCGGCAGCTCGCGGCGGCGCTCGAGGTGCAGCGCGCCTGCGGGTGTGACGACGCGGCACCGGTCGACGTCGAGGACGTGCGCCGGCTCGCGCCCTGCATCCGCACCGAGGGGGTGGTGGGCGGCACGTTCTCTCCCCGCGACGGCTTCATCCGTCCGATGGACATTCGCCAGGGGTACCTGGAAGCCGCGCTGCGGGCCGGGGTCGAGCGGCTCTCCATCGAGGTGACCGGGGTCTCGAAGGTCGGCGACGTCCTTGCGGTCGAGACCTCGGCAGGGCGGCACGAGGCCGCCACGGTGGTGAACGCGGCCGGCGCCTGGGCGGGCCGGCTCGGCGCGATGGCCGGGGTCGACGTGCCGGTCCAGCCGCTCCGCCGGCAGGTGGCGAGGACCGCGCCCACGGTCGCGCTTCCGGCCTCGACGCCGATGACCATCTTCGCCGACGGCTTCCACTTCCGGGTCCGGGACGACCACGTGCTGCTGCTCTGGCCGAGCGATGGCGGTGCGGACCCCTTCGACGTCTCCGTGGAGCCGGAATGGACGGCGCGGGTGGCGGCCGCCGTCCGGGAGCGGGTGCCGCCCCTGGCCGGGGTCCCCATCGCCTCCACCCATGCCGGGCTGTACGAGATGTCTCCGGACGAGCACGCGCTCCTGGGGCCTGCACCCGGGCTCGAGCGGCTCTTCCTGGTGAATGGCTCGTCGGGACACGGGGTGATGCATGCCCCCGCGCTCGGCCAGCTCGCGGCCGAGATGCTCACCGGGCAGGCGCCCTCGATCGACGTTCGGGCGCTCCGGCCGTCTCGCTTCGTCGAGGGCCGGCCGAACCCGATCCGCCGCCTCCTCTGAGGCCGACCGCGCAGCTCAGCGCGTAACGAGATGCTCCAGCGCCCGGCGGAGCCGCGTGTCGGCCTCCTCGGCGATCAGGGCGATCTCCTTGCGCCGAGCCACTCAGAGCCCGAAAGGGTACGTCTCGGGGAGACCCGGCTCCGGCGGCCCCCCACCGAGCGGCTGGAGGGCGCTCGTCCGGTCGAACCAGATCCATTCGTCGAACTGGCGCGGGAGGCTCGCCCGGAAGTAGTGGCTCTGCAGCTCCGTCTCCGGCCGGTAGATGACGCCGATGGCACGCTCGAGCCGGGGGGCGGTGAGCTCTTCGCCGAGCGCCTCCCGGCGGGCATGGCGCAGCGAGAGCAGGAAGCCGGGCACCCGGACCCGGTGGCAGAGGCCCTCGTAGCTCCTCGGGTCCGCCGGCCGAATTCGCTTCACCTCGTGCGGCTCGCCCCAGTTGGATGCGGCCACCACCGTTCCGTGGTCGGTGCCGAAGCCGACGAGGCGCACGGCGTCGCGGCCGAGGCGCTCCCGGCCGAGATCTCCCAGCGTGTGCTCACCCTCCGCGCCCATCTCGGTGGCCGTTGCGTCCCCAACGTGCGAGTTGTGCGCCCACACCACGACCCTGGCCTCGGGGCCCAGGAAGCCGAGCAGCGCCTGGAGCGTGTCGGTCATGTGCCGGTCGCGCAGGTTCCACGAGGCCAGGCTGCCCCGGTACATCGCGCGGTAGTAGGCCTCGGCGTCCGCCACCACCCGCGCGTTCTGGGCGGCATCGAAGAAGCGCTCGCCGTCGCGCGCCTCGTACGCCAGGCGCTGCTGGAGGAGGTCGACCAGTACCTGAACCACCTCGGCCTCGCAGCTCTCGAAGCGCCCGGTGACCACGGCCCGGCCGTATGCCGTCGGATCGCTCTGCCACGGCGTCAGGAGGCCGTAGCGCGCCCGGGCGACGTCGACGGCGTCGGGATCCACGTCCGCGAGGTACCGGAGTACTGCATCGGCCGAGGTGAACAGGCTGTACAGGTCGAGACCGTAGAACCCCGCCCGGCGCTCAGGCTCCACGCGGGCGTTGTGTACCCGGAGCCATTCGGCGAAGAGCCGCACGTCCTCGTTTCGCCACATCCAGCTGGGGAAGCGGGCGAACGGCTTCCAGGGAGCCGAGGACGGCGGCAGGTGCCGGGCGTAGCGGTCCACCCTCGCGGCGTCCGGCCAGTCGGCCTCCACCGCCACGGCCTGGAACCCGTGGCGCTCGATCAGCTCCCGGCTGATCCGGGCACGCATCCGGTAGAACTCGTGGCTGCCATGGGTCGCCTCCCCGAGGAGCACCACCCGCGCGGAGGCGATCCGCTCGAGGAGCGGCTCGAGATCGCCCGATTCCACGTCCTCCCACGGCTCGGCACACTCGTTCACCAGCGCGACCAGTCCCGCCTCGGAGGCGCGCGTCACCGGCGCCCATCCCTGCTCTCCCACCAGCGGCACGAACCGGACGTCGCCCAGC
>DASROG010000168.1:0-5749 GCA_035646995.1 Myxococcaceae bacterium | reverse complement strand
TGTCCGGCTCGGGGAAGAGCACGCTGGTCCGTCGGGTGCTGTTCCCCGCGGTGCGCGAGGCGCTGGGGAGGACCACGCCTCCTCCGGGTCCGTTCCGCCGGCTCTCCGGGCTCGGGTCGCTGCGGAGGGTGCTGGCGGTGGACCAGTCCCCCATCGGCCGGACGCCGCGGAGCGTGCCGGCGACCTTCCTCGGCATCTGGGATGAGCTCCGTCGGGTGTTCGCCGGGACCCCGGACGCCCGGGCCCGGGGCTTCGGCCCGGCGCGGTTCTCGTTCAACTCGACGGGCGGGGGCCGGTGTCAGACCTGTGCCGGGCAGGGCGCCATCAGTCACGAGATGTCGTTCCTCCCCGACGTCACCACGCCGTGCGAGGCGTGCAGCGGTGCCCGGTTCGAGCCGTCGACGCTGGAGGTGCGCTGGCGCGGCCTCAACGTGGGGGAGACGCTGCGACTGACCGTGGACGAGGCGCTGGAGGCGTTCTCCGCGCTGCCGCGGGTGGCGGGGCCGCTGCGCTGCCTGTCGGACCTGGGCGTGGGCTACCTCCAGCTGGGGCAGGGGAGTCACACCCTCTCCGGTGGCGAGGCCCAGCGGCTGAAGCTGGCCGCCGAGCTGACCGCGACCGCGCGGCACGAGCCGACGCTCTACGTGCTCGACGAGCCGACGACCGGCCTGCACCTGGCCGACGTGGCGAAGCTCCTCCGCGTGCTGGACCAGCTGGTGGCGCGTGGGGACACGCTGGTGGTCATCGAGCACCACCCGGTGGTCGTCGCCGCGGCGGACCACGTCGTGGAGCTGGGACCCGAGGGTGGCGAGGCCGGCGGGCGCATCGTGGCCCGCGGGACACCGGCCGAGGTGGCGCGCGCATCGACCGCCACCGCGCCGGTCCTCCGGGAGATCCTCGGCGACGAGCAGCGACAGCGCGCAGGATGAGGCGAAGCGGCTGACTGCGCTGCCTAGCGCGCCTTCTTCTTCGTGGTCGTCGTCTTCTTCGCGGTCGTGGTCGACTTGGCGGGGGTGGGTGCGGGCTTCTTCGCCGCGGTCTTCGGCTCCTCCGCCTTCACCGGCTCGGCCTTCCGCTCCGCGAGCAGCGCCTTCTCACGCTCCAGGTCGCGGATCTTCATCTCCATTGTCGCCTGGGTCTTCGCCAGCTCCTTCACCTTGTTCTCGAGCGCGGCGGACCGCTCGCTCTCCTTCCTGAGCGCGGCCTCCGCCTCGTCCTTGGCTCCCTTGAGGGTGCAGGAGCTCCAGCCGCCCACCACGATTGCGGCCACGAGGAGGATCCAGGGGAGCTTGGAGGGTCGAGAGCGGCGCCACTCCGCCTCGAACTCGGCAGTCGTCGACACGGGGTATCCACCTTAGCAGGCCCGCCTCCCCGTGCTAGTTCCCCCGGCACCATGGCCACCCTCGCGCACACCGAGCTGACCGCGGGCTCGAACGCGCCCGAGCGCTGGGTCCTTTTCCTCCACGGGCTCCTCGGACGGGGTGGAAACTGGCGCTCCTTCGGCAGGAGGTGGGTGGACGCGCACCCGACCTGGGGGGCGGCGCTGGCCGATCTGCGCTTGCACGGCGATTCGGGGACGGGAATCGACCCGCCACACACCGTCGCTGCGGCGGCCGGAGACGTCCTCGAGCTCCTGCCCGCGCTGCCGGGCCCGGTGGAGGCGCTGGTGGGACACTCGCTCGGAGGCAAGGTGGTCCTCGCCATGCAGCGCGCGAGCGGCCAGCGCTTCCCGCGTGCGGTGGTGATCGATGCCTCGCCCTCACCCCGCCCGGACGGCCTCGGCGCCGAGCAGAGCCGCGAGATCCTCGCTCTCCTCGCACGGCTCCCGCGCGACTACGCGACGCGCAGCGAGTTCGTCACCGCGGTGGAGGCCGCCGGTCAGCCGCGGCCCATCGCCCAGTGGCTGGCGATGGCGCTCCAGCCGGCCGGCGGGCGACTCGTGCTCTCGCTGGATCTTCCGGGGATGGAGGCGCTGTACGCGAGCGTCCTCGCCGAGGACGACTGGGACGTCGTGACCTCGGTGCCCGGGCGGCACCGGCTCGCCTTCGTGGTGGGGGGCGCCTCGACCACGGTCGACCCCGCGGCCCGCGAGCGACTGCGGGCGCTCGCTCCGGCGGTCACCCTGGAGGAGATCCCCGGCGCGGGCCACTGGGTGCACGTGGACGCCCCGGATGCCACCTTCGCCGCGATGGAGCGAGCGCTCCAGTGACGAGCTACCGGGGCGCCCAGCCGAAGAAGAGGTAGCAGAGGCTGGTCGCGGCCACGTAGCCGGCGAGGTCCGCCGAGAGGCAGGCCACGAGCGTGTGGCGCATCACCCGGACCTGGACGCTACCGAAGTAGACCGCCAGCACGTAGAAGGTGGTCTCGGTCCCCGCGTTGAGCAGGCAGACCAGGTACCCGATGAACGAGTCGGGACCGTAGGTCTTCATCGTCTCGCTCATCACGCCCAGCGCGCCGCTCCCGGACAGCGGCTTGATGAGCGCCATGGGGAGCGCCTCGGCGGGAAACCCCAGCCGAGAAGTGACCGGGGAGAGCACCCCGATGAGCGTGTCCATCGCCCCCGAGGCGCGGAACATCGCGATGCCCACCAGGATGGCCACCAGGAAGGGGATGATCACGATGGCGATCTGGAACCCCTCCTTCGCCCCCGAGATGAAGACCTCGTAGACCTTCACGTGCCGGGCGAGGCCGAAGAGCACGATCGCCAGCATGATCGTGGGGAGCGTCCACTCGCTCATGAGCACCCGGACCCAGTCGAAGCCCGGATGCTCGGCGCGGATCCGCAGCGCCTCGCGCACCAGGGCCACCAGGAAGAGCACCAGGAGCCCCAGGGCGATCGCCCGGCGGCGGGGGCTCGCCGGGGCATGGTCCACCGCCAGCTGCTCCGCCTTCTCCAGCGCCGCGGCATCCGGACCCTTCGTGGCCGCGGTGGACTCCTTCCCGGGCTCCGGGGTGTAGCGCTCAGGTCGGAAGCGTGCCTTGTTCTCGAGCAGCTTCGCCACCACGACCGCGGTGAACGCCGCCGAGAAGGTGGAGAGGAACGAGGGCAGCACGATTCCGGCGGGGTCCTTCGAGCCGAGCGCCGCCCGCACCGCCACCGCGCCGAGCGGGAGGATGGCCACCCCCGCGGCGTTGATGGAGAGGAACAGCGCCATCGAGTTCGTCGCGACGCCCGGATATCGATTGAGCGTGTTCAGCTCGGTCATCGCCTTGAGGCCGAAGGGCGTGGCGGCGTTGCCGAGCCCGAGCATGTTCGCCGCGAGATTCAGGATCATCGAGCCCATCGCCGGATGGTCGTCGGGGACCTCCGGGAAGATTCGCCGCATCAGTGGACGCAAGCCGCGGGCGATGGAGCGGAGCAACCCGCCCTCCCGGACGATGGCCATCATTCCCAGCCAGAGGGCCATCTGGCCGACCAGGCCGAGCGCCAGATCCACCGAGGCCTTGGCCGCGGTGAGCGAGGCCTCGGTCACCCGGGGCATGGTGCCGCGAAAGGCTGCCGTGAGGACGGAGCCCGCGATGAGGACGAGGAAGATGCCGTTGAGCACGGGGTCCCTGGACCCTATCAGCGGTCCCGGACGCCCCGGGTGGCGGCCGGACGGTGCACAGAATGCAGCCAGGCGGCCCGATCCTGTCGTCGGACGGTGAACGCGGGCGTTTGCCGCTCCGGAGGGGCGCGGAGTAGTGTTTCCGGCGCCGTTTCCTCCGGGAGACAGCAATGGCTCGCGAGGCCCCGTCAGGAGAGGTGTGTCGACCGGCGTCCCCCGACGGACGCACGGCGAGCGCCACGCCCGATGACGGGGTGGGTGGATCCGTCCCACGCCTCCCCCGGGGAGCCACCCTGGGCCGGTACGTGGTCCTGGAGTGCCTGGGCAGCGGTGGCATGGGGGTGGTGTACCGCGCCCACGACTTTGCCCTGGACCGGCGCGTCTCCCTGAAGCTCCTCCGCCCCTCGGGGAAGGACCCCGACGCGCGCCGGGAACGGCTGGTCTCCGAGGCCCAGGCGCTCGCCCGGGTGTCCCACCCCAACGTGCTCGCCGTTCATGACGTGGGGACCTGGGAGAACGAGGTCTATCTGGCCCTCGAGCACGTGGAGGGCGAGACGCTCCGCAGCTGGCTCGACCGCGCTCCCCGGAGCCCGGCGGAGATCCGAGGCATGTTCCTCCAGGCCGCGCGGGGGCTGCAGGCCATCCACGACGCGGGCCTGGTGCACCGGGACGTCAAGCCCGAGAACCTCCTGGTGGGTCGTGACGGCCGGCTCCGGGTGGCGGACCTCGGGCTGGCCATCACCACCGGAGGCAGCGCCCCCGCACCGGCGCACGAGACGCTGCGTCCCGGAACGCCGGGCTACATGCCTCTCGAGCAGCACCGGGGCGAGCCGCTCGACCCGCGTGCCGACCAGTTCAGTCTCGCGGTGGCCATTCACGAGGCGCTCCTCGGGTACCGTCCCCATGGAAGCCGAGGGGCCTCCCGCGAGGTGCTCGAGGCGAGGCTGGCGCGCGGGCCCGCGCTGGAAGTGCCACGCTCCCCGGCCATCCCCCCGCGCCTGCGACGGGCCCTCACCGCGTCCCTGAGCCCGGATCGCGCCGGGCGGCCTGCCTCGCTCGCGCTGCTGATCGACGCGCTCGCCGCGCCCGGAGTGCGCGCCTCGAGCACCCTCGGTGGATCGCTGGCCGTCGCCGCGTCGGCGGTCCTGCTCGTCGTCGCCATGGTCCGGGGGAGCGCCACCCCGGTGGCCCGCGCCGAGGCTGCCCCCTGGCTGCCCCCCGCGTACGAGTTCCAGGTCGAGACCCTGGAGCCGCCGGAACCGGTGGTGGTGCTGGCCGGCGCACCGGCGTTCGGAGCGGGCGGAGCGCCGGGCCGCGAGAGCTGGACCTCGTCCCGGGCCGCGGCCTCCAGCCAGGCCGCCGCGCTCGCCACCCCCTCCGCACCGGTCGCGCAGAGGCCGGAGGTGCTGATCATCGGTCACCGGACGCCCGAGCACGCGGCAGCGTCCGCCGAGGCGCCGGCGCTGGATCTTGGCAAGCTCGCCGAGCTGCGTGGCCTCGTCCAGGCCCTCTACCGCGCCCTCAGCGAGCCGCGGGAGGGAATGGCCGGGGGACCGCTCCTCGCGCTCTCGCCGAACCCGGCGACGGGAGGGGCCGGGTCCACGCCCGTTGCCACCTCCGCTGCCCCGGTGCAGATCGCCTCCGCGGCCACTCCGTACGGGTCGGGCCCCGACTTCGTGGATCCCACCGGCCAGACCATTGCCGCCATCGAGCGCCGGCTCGATCAGCAGATCCGGCACAACCGCAGCCCCCCGGAGATTGCCCAGACCCGCTTCGCTCTCGCCCAGGCGATCTGGAACTCCAGCGACACCGAGCAGTCGCAGATTCGCGCCCTCAGCCTGGCGCGGCAGAGCAAGGCGGAGCTCGACGCGGTGGCCGGTCTGAACGCGAACGTGTCCTTGCTCGAGCTGCGCGCCCAGGTGAACGACTGGATCTCCCTGCGGGAGGGCCCGGTGGGCAAGCCCCGCGGCAACTTGACCGTCGAAACCAGGAGGGACGGGCTCGGGCTGCCCCCTTGAAGTCCACGGGGCCGACGGCTATCGGCTTCTGACGTGTCCCGTTCCACCGCCACCAGGTCCGAGACGGATGGCCGGCCGTCGTCGCGGCCTGCGCGCACCAGCCAGCTGGTGATCGCCCTCGCCTGTGACCGGCCCTTCGAGCCTCCGCGCGCATTCGAGCTGAGCGGGGCCGCGGAGGTGTGG
>DASROG010000167.1:0-4755 GCA_035646995.1 Myxococcaceae bacterium | reverse complement strand
CCCTGGGCGTGCTCCTGACGGCCCACGAGCTGGCGCACCTCCTCGCGGCCCGCATCTTCGGCACCCGGGCGGTCGTCTTCTCCTTCGGGGTCGGTCCCCCGCTCTTCGGATTCCGTGCGCTCGGGCAACGCTGGGCCATCGGGGCCGTCCCCTTCGGCGGCTGGTTGCGCCTCGAGGGGGAGAACCCACACGACGCGGCGCGTGCATCGGGCGTTCCCTTCGCCGCGCTCTCCGTCGGACGCAGGCTGGCGGTCTTCGCCGCCGGGCCGCTCGGAAGCTGGGCGGTGGCGGTCCTGCTCCTCGCCGGGCTGTTCGTCGCCGGGACCCACCACCCGGTGGGCCTGGTCGTCGGCGGAGTGGAGCCGGGCTCCCGGGCCGCGCATGCCGGATTCAGGCCGGGAGACCGCATCCTCTCCGTCGACGGCGACGAGATTCAGGGGTGGTCCGAGCTGGTCGAGGCGCTCGGCCGCGACGGTGGCCCGGCCTCGGTGACCGTGGCCCGCGGCGCCGGGACGTACACCCTCGAGGTCACGCCCGAGCTCGGCGCCGACGGTCGGGCGCGCATCGGAGTCCGGCAGCTCTATGCCTACGAGCGACTGCCGGCGGGACGCGCGCTGTCGCGGGCAGTGCTCCACACCGGCGTCGTCATCCCCAAGATCCTCGGTGAGGCGGGCGCGCTGCTCGCCCAGCCGTGGGGCGGCGCGGCCCGGGCCCACACCGCCGGAGCCCTGGTGTGGAGCGCGGCCGAGGCGGCAGGCAGGAGCGCGGACGCTCTGGTCCGTGGCCTGGCCGCGCTCTCGCTCGCCCTGGCCCTCTTCTTCCTTCTCCCGCTCCCCGCCCTCGACGGAGGGCGGATGCTGCTCACGCTGTGGGAGGCCGCGATGGGCCGCCCCGTGGACGGCCGGGTGCAGACCCTGCTCCAGACGCTGAGCCTCGTGGCTGGCGTGGCCGCCGTGGCCTGGCTCGCGTACGGCGAGGTCCGCCAGGTGCTATCGGTGACCCTCTCACGCTGAGCGCTCCCCCGCACCGTTGTGCACGGCACCCGCGCCGTGGCATGCCATCGGCAGGACGCCGCGCCCCGGACGGAGGACCCCGTCGTGACCGACGCCGCACCCCGCTTTCCACGGCAGATCCGCTACATCATCGGGAACGAGGCCGCCGAGCGCTTCAGCTTCTACGGGATGCGGAACATCCTCACGGTGTTCCTCATCGACTACCTCCTCACCCGCCACACCGGAAACCGGTCCGACCACGCGCAGGCGGTGTTCCACACCTTCGTGATGGGGGTGTTCCTCTTCCCCCTGCTCGGCGGGGTGATCGCCGACTGGTGGTGGGGGAAGTACCGCACCGTGTTCTGGCTCAGTCTGCTCTACGTGGCCGGACACGCCTGTCTTGCGTTCTTCGAGGACAGCGAACGCGGCTTCTACACCGGCCTGTTCCTCATCGCCCTCGGCTCGGGCGGCATCAAGCCCTGCGTGTCATCCTTCGTCGGTGACCAGTTCACCTACGCCAACCGCGCGCTGGTGCCCAAGGTGTTCGGCTGGTTCTACTGGTCCATCAACCTCGGAAGCTTCTTCGCCTCGGCGACCATCCCCAAGGTGCTGGAGTACTACGGTCCGCGGGTGGCGTTCGGCATCCCCGGCGTGCTGATGGCCATCGCCACGCTCATCTTCTGGGCCGGTCGCAAGCTGTACGTGAAGGTCCCTCCTCGCGAACCGGACCGCCACGCCTTCGTGTTCGTCCTGTTCTCCGGGCTCTTCGGCAAGTCGCCTGGCGGCTTCTGGCAGCGCGCCCGCGCCGAGCACCCCGCCGAAGCGGTCGACGGCGCCCGGGCAGTGCTCGGGGTGGCGAGCATCTTCGCGCCCATTCCCTTCTTCTGGGCCTGCTTCGACCAGAAGGCGTCCCTGTGGGTGCTCCAGGCGAGGAGTCTCGACCTCCAGGTCGGGTCGGTGACCCTCGCGCCGAGTCAGCTCCAGGCGGTCAACCCGCTCCTGGTGATGCTCCTCGTCCCGCTGGTGACCTACGGCCTGTACCCGTGGCTCGAGCGGCGCGGCCTCCGCTTCACGCCGCTGAAGCGCATCGGTACCGGGTTGGTGCTCACCGCCACCTCCTTCGTCGGCGTGGCGCTCATCCAGCGAGCACTGGAGATGGGAGCCCGGCCCTCGGTCCTCTGGCAGGTGGCGCCCTACGTGGTGCTCACCGTCTCGGAGATCCTGGTCTCCATCACCGGCCTCGAGTTCGCCTACACCCAGGCACCGCTGCGGATGAAGGGCACCATCATGAGCCTGTGGCTGCTCACCACCTTCGCCGGGAACTTCGTGGTGGTGCTGGTGAAGAAGCTCGGGCTGTTGCACGGGACGACCGAGTTCCTGTTCTGGGCCGGGCTCACCTACCTCGCCGCGGTCTGCTTCGCGCTCATCGCCCGGCGCTACGTGGTGAAGGACCACTACCTGCCGGACGTGGCGCCGGTTCCGACGAGCTCCCCCGCGCCCGGCGCCACCGCGCGCCTCGCATAGCAGTCGAAGAGATGCACCAGGTCCACCACCGAGGTGGCCCGGAGCTTGCGCATGACCCGCCCGCGGTGGACCTTGACCGTCTTCTCGCTGGTGCCGAGCTGGGCGGCGATCAGCTTGTTCGGCTTGCCTGCCGCGATGAGGCCGAAGACCTCCCGCTCCCGGGCCGTCAGCCCCTCGAGCAGGTGCGCCGCCTCCGCCGCCCTGCTCCGCGCCTCCCGCCACTCCGCGTCCCGCGCCATCCCGCGCACCACCGCCGCCGCCAGCACCCCGAGATCCACGGGTCGCTCCAGCACGTCCACCGCTCCGTCCTTCATCGCCCGGACGGTGCTCGCCACGTCCGCGGACCGGCTGACCAGCACGATGGACAGGTGCTCCCTCCTGCTCTGCGATCGCGCGAGGAGCTCGAGGCCCAACCGCTCTCCCTCGCCGAGGCCGAGCACCAGGCAGTTCGGCCGCTCGCTCTCCAGGAGATCCAGGAGCGACCCGCGGTCGTCGAATGCGCGGGCGTCGATGGCCATCTGCCGGAGCACGCGCGTCAGCCCTGCGGACAGCGCCTGGTCCCGGTCGAGCACCCAGACCCGTGGCCAGCCGGGAGCAGACGCTCTGGCGATGGCTTGGGGCGTCGTCATGGACGAGCGGATCTACACGGCGCATGCCACCCCACCCCCCGCCAGAAGCGCGGACCGGCGGCGTCGCGGATTGCGTCGTGCGCTCCGGCCCGAGACCGGCGCGCGCAAGACCTGCGCCCCTGGCGGTCAGAAGCTCACGCCCAGCGCCGCCACGAAGAACTGGTCGATGCCGCCGGGCTGGAACCAGTACGCGGTCAGGTCGAGCTTCCACACGGTCACTCCCAGCAGCGGACCGAAGACGACCTCCCGGGAGGTGTGGAAGACCCGCGTGCGCTGCACCACCAACCCCGCGCGCAGCCACTCCCACGGCCGGACGTCGAGCTCGGACCACACGTAGACGAACCCTCCGCTGTCGCCCTGGACGTCCGTCACCCACTCCCCCTGCGAGCTGAAGGAGAGCGGCCCCCACCCCAGCGCGATCTCCAGCCCGACGATGGGTCCGCCCGCCTCACCGAACATGCACCCCACGATGGGGGTGAGCCCGAAGGTCACCGTCTCGCCGAACTCGAAGTTCCACCCGACGAAGGTCGACGCCGTCCGCAGCGCCTCGTAGTTGTAGCGGGCCTCGAGGTGGATCGGCCCGTGATCCGCCGTTGCGGTCACCACGCCGAAGTTCTTCTGGTCGCGGACGAAGTACCAGGAGAGAGAGGCGGCGAAGCTCCAGGGCTGCTGCTCCTCGTGGCGGCCTTGCTCGACCGGCTGCGCTCGGGCCGGGGCGGCGGACAGGAGCGCCAGGACCAACCCGAGGACTGCCGCACGCGGAAGCCTCATCCGCCGAGCCCCGTCACCGCGGCCACCAGCACTGCGCCGGTGGCGAGCATCGCCAGCCCGACCCTCCCCGGGCGAAGGCCCGAGTACCGGCCGACGGCATAGCCGCTCACGAACAGCAGCCCCAGGGCGAGCCCTCGGGAGACCATCTTCGCCAGGGCGAGATCCCGGGTCAGCAGATAGGGCAGCGCCACGGGGAAGGTGCTGGCCACCACCAGGAGGAATACCCCCACGGCCCCGAGCAGGTCCTCGCCCCGGATCCGGGAGGGCTGGCGGAGGTCGAGATCGGCCGAGGCGACCTTCCTCCGGATGCGCTCGACCTCGGTCGCGCTCAGGCCTTCGACGAGGGGCGCGGGAAGAACCTCCGAGAGAACCGCGGGAATGTCGGACCCCTCCCGGAGCGCACGGGCAAGGAGGAAGCGACGACTGCGGCCCAGCACCCCGTTCAGGACGTACATCACCGCGTCGACCAGCCCCCAGGCCACGTTGCAACCCAGCGTGCTGAGGAACAGCGCGCGCGTCTCCTGCTCGGTCGCGCCCGTCACGCTCAGGGCGCCAGTGAGCGTCAGGGCCATGATCACCCCGAACAGCACCTCGGACGCACGGTCATAGGGGCTCAGGACGCCGCGGAACCTCTGCTCGGGGAGGCGCATCAACGAGGGTCGATTCCTTCGCGCGCTGGCGCTCCGCTCCATGGGACCTTGGTCCGATGGCCCCCGGCATGGGCGCTCCCCGAACGTGTAGGTTCCCGGGCTACCCGGACAGGAGGGGAGCCATGACCGTGCGACGCGCGCTGTTCCTGGCGATGGGCCTCTGCGGCACGGTGGCCCTCGCCCAGACCC
>DASROG010000166.1:0-15436 GCA_035646995.1 Myxococcaceae bacterium | reverse complement strand
CTCCGGAGGTCCCGATCACGGCGCTCTATCGCGTGGAGCAACGAGGATGGCCAGGCTCCGTCCCGTCCTGGAGGCCCTCCGAGGCGGGTTCCTGAGCTCCCGGAGCTGAGATGGGGTTCCCGGCACAACGACGCTGCGCTCCTTGGAGATCCGTCTTCCCGGAGGTGGTGTATGCGTCGTCAGCCCGGCACCTGGAGCCGGGCGCGCACCTCGTCCAGCGTGAGTCCCTCGATGCGGACGCGTTTCGTGCGCCCGCGCTCGCCCGAGAGCACGGTGATTGCGCGGCGAGGCAGGTCGAGGACGCGGGCGAGGAGCTCGACGATGGCCTCGTTCGCCGCGCCCTCCACCGGGGGCGCGCCGACGCGGACCTCGAGCGCGCCCTCCCGGACCGCGCCGATGCCCGGCCTCGAGGCGCGAGGCTTGGCCCGGACCGAAAGCTCGACCGCGCCGGGGACCTCCCGGAGGAGGCCCGCTACGGCGTGCCCGCCTTCTTCGGTGCCAGGAAGGACACGTTGTCGTCCACCCGGACCGGGGTCTCGGCCTCGGGGTGGTCGGTGACCGCGTCCAGCAACTTGAGGTGGCCACTCACCAAGGAGCGCAGCTCGACCTCGAACCGCGAGCGCTGCCGCTTCAGCTCGTTGATGTCGTCCACCACCTGGACCAGCTTGTGGTGCGCGGCATGGACGATCTTCTCCGACTGGAGCTCGGCCTCGGCGACGACGATCTCCGCCTCCTTCTTCGCCGCGTCCCGGAGGTCTTCCGAGACGCGCTGGGCCGTGACCAGCGTCTGCTGCAGGGCGCGCTCCTTCTCGAGGTGGCGCTCCAGCTCCACCTGGGTGCGCTTGAGCTCGTCCTTCAGCGCGATGTTCTCCCTCACCAAGTCCTCGAACTCCGCAGCCAGGAGCTCCAGGAAGCCCTGCACGTCGCGAGCGGCGTAGCCGCGGAAGGAGGACTCGAAGCGCTTCTGCCGGATGTCGAGCGGGGTGAACTTCATGGACCGCCGAGTCTAGCGGAACCCCGGAAGACCCCAAGGAATCGACTTCACGGCCGGCGGAAAGCTCGCGCCGGGCCGCAACACCGATGTCGCACCTCTAGCCCCCCACCCCAGGGGACCTCCGCGGAACCGTGCAGTGGCGCGCCAGCGTCCGGGCTCAGCGACGTGGACGCGGCGGTCCGTGTGGATCGGGCGGGGGGAGGTTGGTGCCCGGCGTGGTCGGCGTCCATCCCGGCGGGTCGCTGGCGGGGAACGACTCCTTGGAGGCCTCGTCCACCTCCTTCTCCTGGTGGACGTGGCGCTGGGGCGCGGGCCGCTTCGGGTCGGGCTTGGGGTCGGGCACGGTCGGTCGTCCTCCGGGCTCTTGAATCACCCGGGAGCGCCCGGCGCGCAACGCTCAGAACTGCCAGCCGGCGATGACGAACAGTCGGCAGAGCGGATCCTCGGGGAAGAGCCCGAAGAGCGCGGTGGCGGTGAGCTTGAGGCCCGCCGGCCGGTAGGCGAGGAGCACGTTCGGCCCCACGAACCCGGAGGCGTAGAAGCGGGGGCTTCCGTGCTGGTCGACGCCTCCCTGCACCTCGGCGCCGAGGCGGAGCCAGTCGCCGGCGACGGGGAAGCTGACCGACGCCGTCGCGCCGAACTCGCCGTCGAACCCCTCGGCGTAGGAGGCGTTGAAGTAGTCCACGTTGCCTTCCGCGAAGAGGTTCGCCGCCCAGAGCCCCGCCGCCGGGAGATCGCCTCCCATGAGGAGCCGGATCTCCGCCCGGTCTTGCGCCTGCTTCCGCGGATGCCACTCGAGGTAGAGCACCGGGTTCCAGGAGATCTCGTTGTACCGGGAAGCGAAGGCGTAGCGGAGCTCGATCTGGTTGCCTTCCACGTCGAACTGCCCCTCGGAGATGACGAAGTTCTGGTAGATGTCGAGCTGGAGGTGAGGGGTGAGGCCGATCTCGATCTCCAGCTTCAGCACCGACTCGTTCGGCTCGTCCCGCTTGAACTTCTCGTCCCACCAGATCTCCACCTCGTAGCGGCCCGGGTCCAGCTTCCAGAAGCGGCTGGCGCCGAAGACGCGGTCCTGCGTGTAGGCCGGCGACTTCACCCGAGGCGCGTTGACGGTGGTCTGGTAGTCCGGTGAGCCGAGCCCCGGGCCGGCCGAGTAGCCCCCAGCCTCCTGGGCGAGAGCAGTCGAGCCGAGGGCGAGCGTGGCGAGCAGGGCGAGACGGTTCAGGGGGTCTCCTCCGGTGGCGACACCGTCGGCGATCGTCCCGGACCCCGCGTCACACCGACAATCGGGTGGACACCCGAGCTGCTACAACAGTCCGCGGCGCACCGCGAAGCGCGCCAGCGCCTGCGCGTCGTGCACACCCAGCTTCCGCATGAGGTTGGTGCGGTGGGTATCGACCGTCTTCGGGGACAGGGACAGCTCGGTTGCAATCTCCCGGTTGGTACGTCCTTCGGCCACGCGGCGAAGGACGAGGCGCTCGCGCGGAGTGAGCCGGCCCCAGTCGTCGTCCTCCGGCTCGGGCTCCGCGGTGAGGCCGCTCTCCGCGGCCGAGTCGAGGAACCGGTGCCCGGCCGCCACCGCGCGAAGGGCGGTGACGAGATGCTCGATGCCCGCGCCCTTGACGACGTAACCCATCGCCCCGGCGCCGAGGGCCTCGCGGACCGTCGCTCCGTCCTGGTGCATGGAGAGGATGCACACCCTCGTCCCGGGTGCCTCGGTCCGCACCCGTTCCAGAGCGGCGCGCCCGTTGCCGGGGAGCGTCCAGTCGAGGAGGAGCACCTGGGGGTGATGTGCGAGCACGGCGGCGACGGCACCGGGGCCGTCACCGGCCTCGGCCACCAGCGACACGTCGGGCTCGGAAGCGAGCACCGCGCGCACGCCCGCGCGGACCACCGCGTGATCGTCGGCGACGACGACGCGGATCATGCCGTCGCTCCTCCGAGCGGGACGCGGACTCGGAGGTGGGACCTCCCGGGGTCCGGCCAGTCCACCGCACCGCCGAGTCCTGCCACCCGCTCGCGGATGGACTGCGAGCTGGCCTGGTCGGGGAAGCCGCGGCCGTCGTCGTCGAACTCGAGGGACAGGGCGTCGCGGAGGTGGCTCACCCGGACCGAGGCACGAGCCGCGCCGGCGTGACGGACGGTGTTGTGGAGCGCCTCCTGCACGATGCGGTACAGCCCGGCGGCCATCGGCGGGGGGAGCTCGGGCAGCTCATCGGGAGCGTCGAGCGAGATGTCCACGCCGGTCGCCCGCGCGTAGCTCGCACAGTGCTTCCGGAGGGCGCCCAGGAACCCGAGCGTCGCCAGCGGGGCAGGGAGGAGCGCGGAGGTGGACCGCCGGACCTCCTCCAGCGCCTCGTCGAGGTGGTGCTCGACCTGGGTTGCGTCCTCGGGCGCGAGCCCGCGCTTGCGGAGCGCGAGCAGCTGAAGCCGGGCGGCGGTGAGGGCCTGTCCTGCGCCGTCGTGCAGCTCGCGGGCGATCCGGCGGCGCTCCTCGTCCTGGAGCGCGACCCGGCGCTCGGCGAGCAGGACGGCGATGCGCTCCTCGGCCCGGGCCACGGTGCGCACGGGGAAGAGGAAGAGCAGGGCTCCGAGGGCCGAGGCGAGCAGGAGGCAGCCAGCGAGGAGCCGGACCGACTCCTGCCACAGGGGCGGCAACGGGGCGCCGGACCAGACCGTCGCCACCGGCACACCCTCCACCTCCACCGGGACCCGGGCCCAGGCGACCGCGGAGGAACCGGGGCTTCCCAGGGGGACCGGCCGGTTCTCGCGATCCCGGACGATAAGCGGTTCTCCGAGCAGAGCCTCCTGCTGCAGCCTTCCGGAGACCTTCGCCGCGTCATACCTCCAGAGGAGCGGACGGTCCCGCACGGCCTCGGCGAGGACGTGGGCCACCCGCTCTCCCCGCTCGCGGGCGCGCACGACCGCGCGGCTCCGGGCGTCGAGGTGATGGGCGAGCGGGACCACCACGGCGAACAGCCCGCTGGCGACGAGCACCAGCGGCAGCAGCCGCCGGGCGAAGGGCCGGGTGAGGGCGACGGGGATCATCGCCCGTTCTCCAGCGGGACGTACCCGAGGGAGCGGATCAGCGTGCGGCCGCGCTCGGAGGTGGCGTGGGCGAGGAAGGGCATCACCCGGTCGCGCCGCTCGCG
Organism: Myxococcaceae bacterium; assembly: GCA_035646995.1. Lineage (GTDB taxonomy): Bacteria > Myxococcota > Myxococcia > Myxococcales > Myxococcaceae > RPRB01. The sequence goes on along the minus strand of DASROG010000166.1, from coordinate 11,290 downwards.
GCGGAAGACCACCCCGAGCGTGCGCACGGCGCGCCAGGTGCCGCGGGCGAGCGACTCGGCCGAGGGAGCCAGCCCGTCGATGCGCAGCGCCCGGAGGGGAGGGCGCACCGCGGCGAGCGAGAACACGCCCACCGAGCGGGGAGTGGTGGCGAGGGCGAGCGCCATCGCGTCGTCGTGGTCCAGGACGCGGAACCGGCCGCTCGCGGCCGAGCGACGCCGCTCGTCGGCCAGGCCGGGATGGACGGACTCGAGCGCGGCGTTGGCGGACTCGGCCTCGTCCCGGAGGAGCACGGTGAGCTCGCGCAGCTCGCCCCGGTAGAGGCGGTGGAGGTCCGCGGAGGAGAGGTCCGAGAGCGGGAAGTCGGCGGCCGCGGCGAGCACCACCGCGTCCCGGGCGAGGTCGATCCGCTCCAGGTCCGCGGCCTCCTCGGGCCGGAGCGGACGGGAGACCAGTCCGAGATCGACCGCGCCGTCGCGGGTCGCGGCGATGCCGCCCCCCGAGCCGACGCTCGGCTCCACCCGGACGCGGAGCCCGGTTCCAGCCGAGACCTCGCGGGCGAGGGCCATGGCGAGGGGAGTCATCGCTCCGGTGCCGGCGGCCAGCACCTCCGGGCGCGGAGCGAGGACCGCGGTCGCCGCGGAGGAGGGCGGCGGTGGCGGATCGCCGGCGCAGGCAGCGGACAGGAGCAGGAGCGCCAGGGTGCGTCGCACTGGGGCGCAGTCTAGCTCGCCCCGTGACGCCGCGAGCCGCGAGCGGCGAGGGCGTCGAGAGAAGCAGGACCGTGCCTGGCGAGGCCTCGCCGGAGGACGCGTCGATGTCCGGCGCCGACGGCTGCAATCGGGATTGACGAGCCGCCCGTAGACAGGTAACCAATCGGTAACACAGAGGAGCAACGCATGAGGCGCTGGGCGATCGCGGTATCGATGGGGGGTCTCGTGGCGGCGACGGCGGTGTGGGCGGCGGAGAAGGCGAATCCTCCGCCGATGAAGGACGTCCCGAAGGACATGCGAACCTACTACGTGGTCTTCCTCCTGGCCGGTCCGAGGTTCGCGCCGGACTCGCCCGAGCGGGCCGCGCTCATGCCGAACCACCTCGCCTTCATCCGGAAGATGATCTCCGAGAAGAAGCTCCGGCTCGCGGGTCCCTTCGCCGACCAGGGAAAGCTGTTCGGCATCGCCATCGTCGACGCTCCTTCCGCCGAGCAGGCGAAGGCGTGGATGGAGCAGGACCCGGCGGTGCAGGCCGGGTTCTTCGCCCACGAGATGCACCCGGCGAAGCTCCCCGCCCTCGACTCGCTCCGGGTGCGGTACTGAGTCCTAGAACGTCCGACCCAGTCGTTCGGCCCGGAGAGGAGCGGCGACTGCCTCACTAGACTGGTGGCTGGAGGGGAACCTGCCCACGGAGGCTCTCGTGGCCCGGCGTTCCTTCCTGGTGCTGACCTGGTCTCTCGTCTCGGCGGCCGCGCTCGCCCCGCAGAATGTCCATGCTTATCCGATCGCGCCCGTCACCCTGTGGGAGCTGATCGAGCGCTCCCCGCTGATCGTCCTCGCCGAGGTCGAGCGCGTGTCCCAACATGAGCCCACGGAGGACGACTGGAACTCCTCGGTCGCGCACCTCCGCGTGCTCGAGACGTGGAAGGGCCGGGTGCTCGAGAGGGTCGAGGTCCCGTACCCGGCGAACATGATCTGCCCGGCGCCGCCGGTCTACGACCCCGGTCACCGGGTCATCGCCTTCCTCACGCGCGAGAACGGTCCCTTCTCCACGGTGGGGCTCTCGTACGGGACGCGCTACCCCGAGACCCGGGACGACGAGGTGGCTTACCGGGACGCGGTGAGGGGAGCCCTGAGCATCATGAGCGCCCAGCGGGGGGAGTCCGTCCCGCCGGCTGCGCGTCGGGCATGGCAGCTCGGTCTCGTGGCGCACGAGGCCACTCGCTGGGACGGCCTGTACGGCCTGGAGCCCGCGGCAGACGAACGGCACGCCCGCTACGACGGTCGGGAGCCTCCGGCGCCCCTGTCCGTCGAGGAGCGACGCACGCTCGCGAAGGCCTTCGTCTCCGCACCTCCGGTCGACGGGACCTTGCCGGTGATGCTGCGAGCGCTCCGCTCGCTGGAGGATCCCGCGATCACCGCCGCGGCGGTGGACGCATACGAGTCCGTTCTGCAGGCACACCACTTTCCCTGGTGGGCGAAGGAGGTCCTGCCGCTGATCGCAGAGCGACTGGGGCAGCGCCCGGATTCCGGAGCCGTCAGCTGGATTGCCCAGACGGTTGAGGATGCAGCGACCGCCGCCTGGTCGCTCCACGCAGCCGACGCCGAGGAGGAGGTCCAGCGAGCCTGGTTCGAGCTCAAAACCAGGCATCGGCTCGTGCCCCATCCGCTCCCGCACGCACCCGAGGAGAACTGGAAGCGTCCCGTCGGCGGGAACAGCTCACTGTGAGCCGCGCGCATGCGTGGATGTAGTTGTCCTGCGGTCGCGGTCGCGCCTTTCGCGAGATCGGGCACGGAGTGAGGCATTTCCCGATTCTTGAGAGCGCAGGAAGGCGACCCATACACTTCGGAGCAATGCGCTCAGCTCAGATCATCGCCGTTGCGTCTCTCGCCGTCTTCTCCGCCGTCGCTGCCTGCGGAGGCGGCGTCAACTCCGAGGAGGATGCCAGGAAGGCCTATCTCGGACTCGACCCGTCGGTGGACAAGGCCATCACCCTCGGGTTCGCGGGGTTCAACGCCGCCTCCAGCGCGAACATCGACGCGCAGACCGCGGATGGCGGCGTCTCCGGCACGATGACCGTCACCGGCCAGGTGGACCAGGGAGCGTCGACCAACAAGGGCATGCGCCTGTTCGATGCGCTGTCCAACTACTCGGACGACGGCAAGGTGACCTACAACACCGACCAGGCCGCGCTGCCGGCGTTGACCATCAACCTCAAGGGCATCCCCACCGGCACGCTCGACGGCTCCCTCAACGGCTCGTTCATGATGTCCGGTGGACTGAGCGGACAGGTCTCGCTGGCCCTGAGCTTCGCCGGACAGCTCGAGGCAGGCGCGGATGGTGGGGTGCAGCGCAAGGCCGGGACGACGCACATCACCGGCACCGCGACCTCGCCGGCCGGCACGTACAACGTCGACGTGACCCGGTAGACCGGGGCCGCGGGGCTCTTGCCACCTCCCGCGGGATCGCGGGAGCGTCTCCCCTCCGGCAGGGTCCGGAGGAGGGCCGAGCCCCATGTCCGACGTCCCGCTCTCGCAGCGCCTCATCGGGACCTGGCGGCTCGTCAGCCGCGAGGATCGCATCGCCTCCGGAGAGCGGCGCGTCGATCCGGGCCTCGGCGCGGACCCCATCGCGCTGCTGGTCTACGACCGGGCGGGCAACTTCGCCGCGCAGTTCATGAAGCGGGACCGGCAGGCCACCGCTCCGGCGCCGGGCGCAGCCGCCGGGCCCAACAACAGCCGGGCCGTCGGCGGGTACGACGCGTACTTCGGCAGCTACAGCGTGGACGATGCGGCGGGCACCGTCACCCAGCGCCTCCTGGGCGCGCTCTCGCCGGAGAACGTGGGGCTGGTGCTGACCCGCTCGATGCGCGTCTCTGGTGACGAGCTGGTCATCCAGCTGGACACCGCCTCGGCCGACGGCACCCCGGTGGTCCGTACTCTCCGCTGGACGCGGGCCGCCTGACCCGCCGGGCAGGGCAGGGCGAGCGCCGCGGGGGCTGGTGGACCGGGCTGGCGGGAGTGATGCTCCGCCCATGTCCAGCACCTGGCCCGAGCTCCCCTTCGCCCCGTGGCGTGACACCTGTGCGGCGCTCCACCTCTACGCGCAGGTCCTCGGCAAGTACCGGCTGGCGCACACGCCCTGGCAGAACCACTCGTGGCACGCCACGCTCTACGTCACGGCACGCGGCCTGACCACCAGCGCGGTGCCCGATGGTCCCGGAGCGGTCGACCTCGGGCTGGACCTGCTCGATCAGGCGGTGGTAGGGCGCGCGTCGGACGGCCGCTCGGCGAGCTTCCCCCTCGGCCCTGGGACGGTGGCCGACTTCCACCGGCGCACGCTCGAGCTGGTCCGCTTCCTCGGGGGCACGCCCGAGCTCGACCCACACCCGAACGAGATCCCCGGCGCGATCCCCTTCCCCGACGACCACGCCGCCCGACCGTACGACGCCGGCGCGGTGAGCCGGTTCTTCCAGGTGCTGGTGCAGGTCGACCGCATCTTCAAGGAGTTCCGGACCGCGTTCCTGGGCAAGGCGAGCCCGGTGCACCTCTTCTGGGGAAGCTTCGACCTCGCGGTGACCCGGTTCTCCGGGCGAACGGCTCCCCGACACCCCGGGGGCGTGCCGGGCCTTCCCGATCCGGTGACCCGCGAGGCGTACAGCCACGAGGTCTCGTCTGCGGGGTTCTGGCCCGGGGGTGGAGGGGTCGAGGACGCCGCGTTCTACTCCTACGCCTATCCCGCGCCGGAGGGATTCGCTCAGGCGAAGGTCCGTCCCGCGCAGGCGTTCTTCCATCCCAAGCTCGGTGAGTTCCTGCTGCCGTACGAGGTGGTCCGCGGGACGCGAGACCCGGGCGCCGCCCTGATGGAGTTCCTGCACAGCACCTACGAGGCCGCGGCGGAGCTGGGCCGCTGGGACCGCGGGGCGCTCGAGTGTCCACCAGGACGGCCCCGGCGTCCACGCGCTGTCTGAGTCAGGGACCTGCTCGGCGAAGCTCGAGCGGAACGAGCCAGTCCGCTCCCCGGAGATAGCGGAGCAGATGATCGAGCGGCGGCTCGCAGCGGAGGTCGTCGAGGGTCACGTTCGGGCCCGCGGGGGATGCACCGACCCGCGGATGCTGCTCTCGCGTCCGCTGGAACGTCTCCACCGGGACGGGATGGATGTACAGCCGGACGTTCTCCACCAGCAGCTTGCCCAGGCTCTCCAGCAAGGTCCCGGGGAGCGTCTCGTAGGTTCCCGACAGCAGACGGGCGAAGGTGGCGACGCTGGTGACCATCCGGATCGGGCCAGAGGTGTATCGCCGCAGGTACTCGACGATCGGATGAAGCGCGCGTTGATCGGTGAGGATGACCGGAGCCCGGGCAATCAGGAGCCCGAGTCGCTCCGCCACCGAGCCTGGACCGGCGGGTGAGGTGAGGTGCTCGAGGCGGGCGTCGAGGAGCAGCATGGGCTCCTGGTCCGCGCCCTCCTCCCGGTGCAGCCGCTCGAACGCAGCGGAGACCAGGGTTCGCGGATCGACGTGCTCCTCAGCCGAGCTCTGGCCCTCCACGACGAGGCTACGCTTCCGGAGCAGCGTCGAGGGTTGCTCCGGACGGCCGCTGCGGTCGAAGAGGAGAGCACGCGCGATGCCGCCGCGGAGTGCCTCCAGGCACCAGAGCCGCGAATCCTGTGCAGCGAATGCCGGCCCGCCGAGCTCGACCACGTCGATCTCCAGCCGCTCGAGCGACAGGCCCTCGAAGACCGCGGCAAGGAACGAGCGTGGTTCGGGCTTCTGGCGGTAGGCGGCGTGGACGAGGTTGACCCCGAGCATCCCCAGCGCGCTTCGCTGCTGCTCGACCGTCCGATCCCGGAGGGCGACGTGGAGGAGGATGTCGCTGGGGGTGGCTCCACTCGCCGCCTGGAACCGGAGTCCCACCCAGCCGTGCTGCTCGTTGTCGCCCTTGAAGCTCCTGGCGGCGACGGTGTCGGCGAAGGCGAAGAAGCGCACCTGGGGCCCGCGCGGCCCGCGGAGCTGCTGCTCCAGGCTCTGGTACTCGCGCTCCAGCATCGCCAGGAGCCGCTCCCGCGAGACGTAGCGGGTCCCCCGGCCGTAGCGCTCGTCGCTGAAGGCCTTGTCGTAGGCGCAGATGGTCTGGGCGACGGTGCCCGAGGCCCCGCCCACGCGCAGGAACCAGTCCGCGACCTCCTGGCCCGCGCCGATCTCGGCGAAGGTGCCGTACTGGCTCGGGTCGAGGTTGATCTCCAGGGCCTTGCGCTGGGGTCCCGAGTCGGAAGCCTCGATCGGTGATCCGGATTCCATGTCTCCCCGACGCGATTCGAAGCCGCTGTGCCGGCTTGAGCCGCCTTCGACTGCCCGCGCGCGAGTGTAGCGTCGGAGCAACATGGCGACCAACACGTCCGGGCAGCTTCGGCCCGGAGGAGGCTCCCGCGCGGGCCGGTGGGGTTGAGGGTCGGCGCTGCGGTCCCTAACCTCGAGGTCGGAGGAGCCATGAAGGTCCTTTCGAATCTGCGAGAGAAGAGAAGGCCACGGGCGCGCCTGGGGCTGGCGAGGATCGGCACCGCGCTCGCCGCGACCAGCATGGGCGCGCTCGCCGTGGGAGCAGTCGCCATCGGCGCGCTCGCGATCGGGGCGATCGCCATCAAGACCGCTCGCATTCGACGGCTCGAGATCGACGAGCTCGTCATCGGCGGTCGGCCGTTCCGCGTCGAAGGGTGACCCCGTCACCAGGTTGGACTGCTCGAGCCGCGGCGGGTCCATCTCCGCAGCCGGCCTTGGGGGTAGGGGAGAAACGTCGTCCGTCGGGGCCGGTGGAGGCGGAGGCGCCCCGATGACGGAGAGGCGGGTCCCGAGAACGGGCGACCTGACGAGCGCAGAGCCGCTCGTGCGCTTCGCCCGAAGGCCCAAGGGGAACTGCATTGCGGCTGGTCAGCGGGGATGCCGCAGGAAGTTCAACGTGGAGGCGTTCGACGCAGGAATGACGCGCGACGCCTAGACGCTCGGGCGACCGCGCGTCATCCACCCGCACTCCTCAAGGCCCGATCCGCTCGTGTGACAGAGAGATCTCACGAGCTCAACCCTCCCCCCACTGTCCCGGAAGGTCCCGTCTCGGTTCCCGGCGCGTCGCACGGCGGCATGGAATCGATCTTCGACAACGCGAGAAGGAGTGATCCATGGCAACGACAGAGGCTGCAAAGAGCGAACCCGTCGACATGAAGCTCGAAGTCGCGGTGATCGGCGTATCCGACGTCGACCGCGCAAAGGCGTTCTACGAGAAGCTTGGCTGGCGGCTCGACGGTGACTTCGTGACGGGCGACGACTTCCGCGGTGTGCAGCTGACGCCGTACAACTCGGAAGCGTCGATCATCTTCGGCAAGGGAATCACGTCGGCCAAGCCCGGCTCGGCGGCTCTCCTGGTGCTCGCCGTGGACGACATCGACGCTGCCCGAAACGAGCTGGCCGCCCGCGGCGTCGACGTGAGCGAGGTCTTCCACTACGCCGCCGGCCCCTTCAACAACGCCGTCAAGAATCCACGCGTCCGCGGGCGGGACCCGGAAGGGCGCCCCTACCACTCATTCGTGTCGTTCCAGGATCCGGACGGGAACGCCTGGCTGGTCCAGGAGATCAAGACGCGGCTTCCGGGCCGCGAGTGGAAGTCGACGCGAGGACGACCCGTCGACGTGGCAACCCTCGCCGAGCTCCTCCACGAGACGTCGGAGCACCACGACCGCTTCGAGAAGACGCACGCCAAGCATGACTGGTGGGACTGGTACGCCCCCTACCTGAGCGCGCGTGAGAACGGCAGCACTCCGGAGGAGGCCGCCGCCGCCGCCGACCGCCGCATGGAGGAGGACCTTCATGTCCTTCCCCGATGACGGCCTTCGAGTGGCCGCACCCTCCGAGTGCGTCGAGGCCTAGATGACCCCTCGCGAACCCCAGCTCGCCGGGCAGACCGTCGTCGTGATCGGAGGAAGCGCGGGCATCGGCCTCGAAACGGCCCGGCGCGCCCGCGCCGAGGGAGCCGACGTGGTCCTCACCGCGCGCGATCCGGAGCGCCTGCGTCGTGCCGGAGTCGAGCTCGGGGCGCGCGTCGCCGCCTTCGATGCCATCGACTTCGAACGGCTCGCGAGGTTCTTCGACGAGCTTCCCACACCGATCGACCATGTGCTGGTCACGGGGCCAGGTCCCTACTACGCGCCGCTGGCGGAGCTCGACTTCGAGAAGGTACGCCGCGACGTCGACGCGCACATTCTCCTTCCCCTGCAGGTCGCCCGGAGCGCCAGGAGCAAGGTTCGCCCCGGAGGGACCCTGCTCCTCATGGGGGGCACCGGCGGTCGTCGCCCGGCGGCCGGCGCGCTCATCACGGCGCTCACGGCCGCCCTTCCCGCCCTGACGAAGAACCTCGCGCTCGAGCTCGCGCCCATCCGCGTGAACCTCATCGCGGCCGGGTTCGTCGACACGCCGCTGTCGGCGGCCATCCTCGGCGACCAGCTGGAGGCGCGCCGCGAGCAGCTGCGCACGACGCTGCCGATCCGGCGCGTCGTCGGCGCGGCCGACATCGGCGCATTGGCAGTCCATCTCATGACGAACACGGCGCTCACGGGCGCGACCTTCGACATCGACGGCGGCCAGCAGCTCGTCGAGGGGTGAGCTCCGCCATTGGAGGCTGGCCCAAGCCCGCTCCTGGCTGGTCAGGGAAAGGTCGAGCTCTGCTCGAGGCGGGTGCGAAACTCGACCGGAACCTGAGCGCCCCGGGGGCCGGCCAAAGTCACCCGGATGATTCGCGAGAAGCTGGCGGCGTGATCCACCAGCGTTCCAGGCTCGAGGAGAACCTCGTCGTGGTAATCGACCGTGGTGTCGAGCACGTCCGCCTGAGAAGGGTCGACCCCGCTCCGTGCCAGGACGGCCGTCACCGCATCAAGGGCGCGCAGGGCCGCCTGCGGGCTCACCTCGTACTGGGCCGTGATCCGGGCACAACGGACAAGGCCACACGGCTCGAGTCGGTCGACGCTCATCGTCTTCCGCTCCACGGCGGGATCGGGATCGGTCGCGGCCCAGGTCGAGCCCGTTTCCGTCGGACGGCCCACCACGTCACGAACCACCATCTCGAACAGCGCCACCGCGATTCGCCTGACCTGTTCGGGCCCGATCGCCACTCCAGACCGGTCACCGAAGTCCACCCGAAGGCTCGACAGCAGATCCGCGGCCCGCTCCGTGCCCCGGACCTCGAGCACACGGGGCTCCGGACTCACCAGGAGATCCACCGAGACTCCCTCGCCCGGCGCTCGCTCCGCATCGAGCACCACGGCGTCGTTGATCCGCACCGAGAGCCTCTGGAGCTGATGGGTGACCAGCGTGTTGCTCCCCTGGCGGGCGAACGCCACGTTCCAGACGAATTCCTGCTCCTCGCGCTCGCGGACCGGGCTCCCGATCACCGTGGTCTCGCTCACCATCCTCACGGTGCGCACGTACCGGGTCCCGCTCCGGGGCGCATACGTGAACCTCGGGGCGACGGCGGGCGTCGTTGCGCATCCCGTCGCCAGCACCACGGCGAAGAGCCACGCACGCGCCATCACCATACCTCTCGAGGTCGAGCCGCTCCTCCCGCGGACCGCCGGTCGCTGCCTCGCTCCAGGCTGGTCCCGTCGGAGGCTGCCAGAAGTGGCGGAGGCTCGAACAGGGCCTGGATCCGCTGGAGCCGCCGCGTGCCCTCGGGGGAGAGCGCGTCCTCCGCACCCAGCATGCGCTGCACGAGGTCCAGCCCGTGGCGCCGCTTCTCGGGGTCAAGAGGCAGCAGCGTAGGGAGACTCTCCAGCGCGCGCTCCTCGTCGAGCCGGACCAGGAAGAACTGCTCCTTCAGGAGTTGCTTCAGCTCGGTCAGCGACCGGCGGTCCTCCGCCGGGGCCTCGGCCCGGAGCGAGGTCAACATCGCGAAGCCGCGCTCGTCGATCCTTCCCTCGGGAAGGCGGATGTACACCAGGGCCCTCGCCAGCGCCTCGAGGAAGCCCCCGCTCTCGTAGCGCGTCCGGAGCTCCGACCGGCTCCGCTCCTGAGCAATCTCGCGGGAGAGATCGCGTTCCGCGTGCCGGCGCTCGCTCGCTCCGGGGCTGAAACCGGCCAGGGCCTGGACGGCGGGGAGCCCGTAGACCCCGAGGAAGGTCGCCTCCTGAAGCCTGCCCCGCATGGCTCCCCAGCCATCGAGCGCCGAGGCGATCCACGAGGACGCGGCCCGTTCCACCGAGAGCAGGGGATTGTCCGCCGAGACCTTCTGCCGGCGGGCGCGCACCGAATCTGCCAGCATCTTCACCGGCCGGAGGAGAGGGTTGCGGTCGGAGAGGAGCGAGAACCGCAGCCGGTTGGGGTGAAGCTGCTGGACGGCCTTGGCCACCGGCTCAGGAAAGACTCTGCGCACCACCGGCGCGGCGAAGGTGCGGTAGAGGCTTTTGTTGACCTCGGAGACCCTGGCCACCGTCGCGAAGCGGCGCTCGTCTTCGGGAGGGTTCACTCCCAGCTTCCGGATGTCCTCGAGTGTGCGGACCTCCAGCCGGAGGAGGTACTTGTCGTCCTTGACACCCGGGTCGTTTCCGGACGCTTCCTCGGTGATCACCGCCTCGTAGAGTCCCGGCGGCATGAGGTCGATCATCTCCATGCACCGGGCGAACTCGGTGTGTTCCTTGTTGGCAACCTTCCCGGAGACGAAGATGCCGAGGTGTCCGATCGAGGCGTGCATCGTGTAGACGATCGTTTGACCGGCGGCGACGATCTCGCTCTCGTGATCGTAGAGGTCGGTGATCCAGCCGAGGGCCTGCTGCGGCGGAGTGATGTCGTCGCCCCACGAGCAGAAGACGATGATCGGTGAGGTGACGTTTCGGAGATCGATCCTCGTCCCATCCGACGCCCGGAGCTGGCCGGTCGACAGCTTGTTGCCGATAAAGAGCTCGTCGGCGATCCACTGCATCTCCTCGGCGTTCATCAGGACCGGGGTGCCCCACCAGGTCTCGAACTCGAGGTACCGCGGCGCCTCCTCGTCGATCTTCGAATAGAGGTTGTAGAGCTTGTTCCAGTAGGTGTTCCCCGGGTTCATCGATTCGAAGTTGGCGATCAGGTTCGCGCCGTCGAACCGGCCCGCTCCCATGTCGCCGGCCAGCGCGGTGAGCCAGGTGCCCCCGAGCAGACCCCCGAGGTAGCGCAGCGGATTCTTGCCGCGGACCCCTCCCCAGTACGACAGCGGAGAGCCGACGAGCATGATGGGCCCGGTGAGCTCGGGTCGGAGCGCGGCCGTCATCATCATCTGCCAACCGGCCTGGCAGTTGGCGACCACCACTGGCTTGCCTTCCGCCTCGGGGTGACGGGCGATGACCTCCTCCAGGAAGCGCGCCTCCGCCTGGCAGACGTCCTCCACCGTCTGGCCAGGAACGGGTTCGCGGAGGAAGCCCACGAAGTAGCAGGCGTGCCCGGCGGCGAGCGCCGCGCCGATCTCGCTGTCGTGCTTCATCCCTCCGATGCCGGGACCATGCCCGGCACGCGGGTCCACCACCACGAACGGAGGCTTGCTGGGATCGAGCCGCGTCCCTTCCGGGGG
>DASROG010000165.1:0-16157 GCA_035646995.1 Myxococcaceae bacterium | reverse complement strand
GTGCCGGGCCGGGTGGACGGCCATGCGCGGCTCGGCCACGTGCCGGGGTCGCGGCGGGCGCTGACCGCATCGGAGTCTTCCGTGGTCGCGGCCGCGGCCCTCGCGCTGGCGCTGCGCGCGGGCGTGACCACGCTCCTCGATCAGGTGGAGGGCGTGGACGATGGGGCGGCTGCGCTGGCCGGGCGGCTGCGCGTGGCTCGCGGCCTGGGGGTGCGGCTGGTGTCCTCGCTCGCCGCCGAGGGCCGGCATGCCATCGCGACCCACGAACTGAACGCCGACGCCGCGCGAATCACCGCCGAGGATCCGCTCGTTCGTGCGGGTCTCGGCTTCGCCAGCTGCCTCACCGCGTCCGACGAGCTGCTCCGGGCGGTGAGCCGCGACGCCGAGGCCCTCCGCGCCCCCGTGCACCTGCGCCTGGCGGAGACGAGCGCCGAGCTCGCCGAGCACTTCGAGCAGCACCGGATGCGGATGGTCGAGCGGCTGGACCGGCACGCGCTCCTCGGTGCCACCACGGTGGCAGCGCACGCGAGGGCCGTCGACGGGGTCGAGGCGCAGCGGCTGGCGGAAGCGGCGGTGCTCGTGGCGTGGAGCCCGCTCGCGGACCTCCTCGGTGAGCAGCACGGGTTCGAGTCGGTGTGGCACCCGGCGCACCGGGTGGTGCTGGCCAGCGCCGGGGTGGGGGACCTCCGCGAGCAGTGGACCGCCGGGCGGATCCTCGCCTACCGCGCGGCGCGCATCGGGCGACTCTGGGCCCGGGAGCGGGTGCCCGAGGTGCTGGGTGACGGGCCGGCCGGATTCCTCGAGCGAATCTTCCGCCGTCCGGCGGGGCGCGTCGTCCCTGGGGCCATGGCGGATCTCGTCCTGGTGGACTCCTTCCCGGACCGCGAGGACCCGATCGAGGTCCTCGCGGCCTCGATGCGCGCCCCCGTCTCCTGGACCGTGGTGAACGGGCGCGTGGTGGTCCGCGAGGGGCAGCTGCTCGGGACCGAGCTACTCCCGCTGCTGGCCGAGGCCGCAGCGGTCCGCCGCGCGGTCGCATGAGCGCTGGGACGCGGGCGCTGCTCGCACGGGCGCTGGAGCGCCGCGCGCCGCTCCGCGAGGGCGGGCGCACCACCGCCTTCCGCTGGATCAACGGGGCCGGGGACGGCGTCCCGGGTCTGACGCTGGACCTCTTCGGCGACGTGGGCGTGCTCAGCACCTACGACGCCCGGGATCCGGGATCGGCCGCGGATGCCGCGAGCGAGCTGCTTCCCCTCCGGGCCGTCTACTGGAAGGCGCGCCCCCGCGAGGCGGGCGCCCTGCGGGGCGAGGAGCGGGCCACCCTTGCACCCGCGCTGCCGATCCGGGGCGAGCCGGTGGAGGCGGCGGACGTGCGCGAGCAGGGGCTGGTCTTCCGCATTCGCCCGGGCGAGGGGCTGGCGGTCGGCCTCTACCTCGACATGCGCCAGGCCCGCGGGTGGGTGCATGCCCACGCGCGCGGCGCGACGCTCCTCAACTGCTTCGCCTACACCGGCGCGTTCTCCATCGCAGCCCGTGACGGGGGTGCGGCGCGGGCGGTCGACGTGGACCTGAGCCGGCGCTCGCTGGCCTGGGGCGAGGAGAACGCCCGGCTGAACGGACAGTCTCCGCCCCCGGCGGACCGGCTCGCGGGCGACGTGTTCGACTGGCTACGCCGCCTGGCACGGAAGGGTGTGCGGTTCGACGCTGTGGTGCTCGACCCGCCCGGCTTCTCGCGGGGGAAGGCCCGGACCTTCTCCGCCTCGCGGGACTGGCCGGCGCTGGTGGCCCGGGCGGTTCCCCTGGTCGCCCCGGGCGGCTGGCTGCTCGCCGCCTGCAACGTGGCGGCGCTGCCCGCGCGGCGGTTCGAGGCGGCGCTGGCGGAGGGTGTGCGACGGGCGGGGCGGACGGCGGAGGAGGTGGCCCGCGCCGACGCCTCTCCGGTCGACTTCCCGGTGCCCCGCGGGGAGGAGCCGCCCCTCAAGGTCCGGGTCCTGAGGCTCGGGGTGGTAACCTCCGGACGTTGACCCGACAGCTTGCAGTGCAGCGCACCGGCGGCCTCCGCTTCGGCAAGTACGTCCTGCTCGACCGGCTGGCGGTGGGCGGGATGGCGGAGATCTTCCTCGCGCGGCAGGAGGGGCTGGAGGGCTTCGAGAAGACGGTGGTCATCAAGCGGATCCGTCCTCATTTGTCGAAGCAGAAGAGCTTCGTGCAGATGTTCCTCGACGAGGCCCGGCTGGCGGCGCAGCTCAACCACCCCAACATCGTGCAGATCCACGAGCTGGGGCAGGTGGACGACAGCTACTTCATCGCCATGGAGTACGTGTTCGGTCGGGACATGGCGCGGATCATCCCCAAGGCCGAGAAGATGGGGATCGCCTTCCCGGCGGTGTACGCGCTGAAGATCGCCTCCAGCGTCTGTGAGGGCCTCCACTACGCCCACCAGCGGACCGATGCCTGGGGGAACCCGCTGCACATCGTCCACCGCGACGTCACTCCGGAGAACGTCTTCGTCTCCTTCGACGGGACGGTGAAGATCCTGGACTTCGGCATCGCCAAGGCGCGTGGCCAGACCGGCCAGACGACCGCCGGGGAGATCAAGGGCAAGCTGAGCTTCATGAGCCCGGAGCAGGCGCTGGGGAAGCCGCTGGATTGCCGGAGCGACATCTTCTCCCTGGGAGTCGTGCTCTACGAGTGGCTCACCGGTTTCCGGCTCTTCACCGGGGACTCGGAGGTGGCTGTTCTCCGGAGCATCAGCGAAGGGAAGATCTACGGCCCGAGCTACTTCAAGCCGGACATCCCGCCCGAGGTGGAGGCGGTGGTGATGCGGGCGCTGGAGAAGGACCGGGAGAAGCGGTACCCGAGCGCCTGGGAGATGCAGCGGGATCTCGACCACCTGCTCGCGGAGAGCGACTTCCGACCCTCGAGCATGCACCTGGCCAACTTCCTCAAGCAGCTGTTCTCCGACGAGCTGGAGGCGGAGCGGGCGCGGCTGACCCGGGCCTCGGACACGCTGGCCACCGACGGCGACCCGCGGCGCGGTGGGAAGGCGCTCCGGCTCCACCTGGACGACACGGACCGCCAGGCGCTACAGACAGTGGCCGAGCGCAACGGGCTCACGCTCGAGGAGCTGGCGCGGGACGTGCTCCGAGACTGGCTGAAGTACCGCTGATGCCGCGGGTCCGCCTCACGCTCGAGTACGACGGCACGGACTTCGTCGGCTGGCAGAGGCAGCCGAACGGGCGCAGCGTGCAGGAGGTGCTGGAGACGGCGCTGGCGGAGCTGCTCGGGGGACCGGTCGCGACCGCGGCTGCCGGGCGGACCGACGCCGGAGTGCATGCGCTGGAGCAGGTGGTCGCCTTCGATGCGCCCCGGTCGCTTCCGACCAAGGCGTACGTTCGGGGGCTGTCGTCGCTGTTGCCCCAGGACGTGGCGGTCGTGGCGGCCGACGAGGTGCCGGACGCCTTCGACCCACGCCGCTGGGCCACCGGGAAGCGGTACCGCTACCTCATCTCGCACCGCCCGGGCCGGGCGCCGCTCCTGCGCCGAACGCACTGGGAGCTGTTCAGCCCTCTCGACGTGGGAGCGATGCGCGTCGCGGCCCCGGCGCTCCTCGGGACGCACGACTTCTCGAGCTTTCGCGCCGCCGACTGCGAGGCCCCCCACGCCCGCCGGACGCTCCGGGAGCTCGAGTTGCTCCCGGTGGGCGACATCCTGCGCATCGAGGTGGAGGGAACGGCGTTCCTCAAGCACATGGTGCGAAACATCGTCGGCTCGCTGGTGGAGATCGGCCGCCGGAGGCGGTCCCCGGACTGGCTGGTCGAGGTGCTGGAGGCGAGGGACCGGACGCTGGCCGGACCGACGGCGCCAGCGCACGGGCTCACGCTGGTGGCGGTCAGCTTCGGCGCCGGTCCGCGGGCGCCCAGTCTTCCGCATCCTTGAGGGCGCTCCAGCGCTGGCTTGCGGCTCAGCGAGGCCGAGCGAGAGCCACCACGTCCCCAGCCGAGCCGCGGGCCAGCGTGTAACCCGCTCCGCCGTGTCCGTAGTGGTGAACGACGCGGCCCACTCGCTCCAGCCGCACCTCGGGGCGGACCGGACGGAGGCCCACCGCGTCGCCCAGGACCGGCCCGTGCCGGAACCCAGCGGCGCGCGCGCGCTCGAGGAGGGCAGACCGCAGCCCCGGGTCGGCCGGCGGCGGGACGTCGCCGTCGAAGGGGAGGGCGCAGCCGCCGATGACCACCTCGGCGCGGCGTGGGATGACGTAGAGCATCACCGAGAGATCCCGCTCGTCCCCGTACATCATCCCGAGGTCCACCTCGCCTGGCTCGACGAGGACGGTCTGGCCGAGGAGCGCTCGAAGCTTGGTGTCGCCGGTGAGCCGCCGCGCGCCGATGCCCGTGCAGTTCACCACGAGGTCACCCGGCACGTCGTCCAGCCGATCGATCCGGGCGTTCTCGATCGGCCACGCGAGCCGTGACTCGAGCCAGCGAAGGTGCAGCGCGGGCTCGACACGGGGCGCCTCGAACTCCCAGGCCAGGCGCGCACCGCTGGGCTGCGGCCCCTCGACGAGACGGAGCCCGTCCACCGAGTCGGCCCACCAGGGCCGGCGCGCGTCGGCGGCGCACTCCCGCACCGTCAGGACGTCCACCCCTGCCTCGGGGACCGCGCGGCTGAGCTCCAGTAGCCACTCCCGGGTCGCCCGCGCCCAGCGGTTCACCGCCTCGGGAGGACCGACCTCGAACGGGTACCAGAGCGCCCCGGCAGCCGCGGAGGTGGTCCGCTCCGGCCGCTCGGCGGCGATGACCCGAACCCGGTGCCCGGCTTCCTGGAGCGCGACCGCGGTCGTCAGGCCCACGACGCCCGCACCGATGACGACGATCTCACTCACGGCTCAGCCACGGTCGACGCTCGACGCCGGAGGAGAGCTCGCAGGCGGCTCCGGGTCCAACCGACGGAAGGCAAGCCTCGCCGAGTGACGTCTCGTCGCAGCTCACTTGAGGCGACGGAAATGCAGCGGCCTTTCCAGGCTCTCGCAGTACACCACCAGCTCGCCGCCCACGATCTCCAGCCGGTGGGAGTTCTGGAGTGCCACCAGGTACGCGCGCTCCTGGGCATCGATCTCCGGCGTGCACGCCATGCGGGTCGTCTGGAGCGGCCCCACCTTGATGGTCCCCTCGCCGACGTCGGCGCCCCCGCCGTAGCGATTGCACGAGGCGCTGCCCGAGATGCGGCCCGGATCGGCGAAGCTGAGCGTGGGCCGCCGGTCCGGGAGCACCGGCGTGCCGCCGAGGTCGCGCAGCTCCCACTCGGAGCCGACGAGGAGCTGGGCACCGGGCTTCTCCGCGGCCGTCGGAGCCGCCGGCGACGCGGCGCAACCGATGGCGAGCACCGCGACGCTGGCTCCGATCCAAGAGAGATCTCTCATTGGAAACCTCCGCTGCCGGTCAGCCTAGCCCGAGCTCGTGACTGCCTGCTCGCTCGGTTGCGCAGGTCCTGCCCCGGTACCCGAGCGAGCGTGCACGGCTCTCGTCCGTGACCTGAACGTCACCGGGAGATTCCGCCCCGATGGTCTAGGGTGCCGGAATTGCATGAGTTTCCACGCGTGGTGCGCGCCGGAGCGACCCCCATGAGCACTTCCATCCTCGGCCCCGTTCACGAGTACTGGCTCGACGCCTGGCAGCGATCGATCCTCCTCCTCGACACCCTGAGGCAGCGCGGGAACCGCTACCTCGAGCAGAGCAAGAAGGACGTTCCCCACGTGCTGGAGTTCCAGTCGGAGCTCATCCGCGACGGGCGGACGATGCCCCGCCCCACCAACTACTTGCTGGTGCGGATCGTCCCTCCCGAGGGGACGAGGATCGAACCGAGCAAGCCTCCCTTCGTGGTGGTGGATCCGCGCGCCGGCCACGGCCCCGGCATCGGGGGGATGAAGCACGACAGCGAGATCGGCGCCGCGCTCGCCGCCGGGCATGAGTGCTACTTCATCGGCTTTCTTCCCGACCCGGTCCCGGGCCAGACGGTGGAGGACGTGTGCCTCACCGAGGCCGCCTTCCTCGAGGAGGTCATCGCCCGGCATCCGGAGGCGGACGGCAAGCCAGTGGTCATCGCCAACTGCCAGGCCGGCTGGCAGATCATGATGATGGCCGCCCTCCGGCCAGAGCTCACCGGGCCCATCCTCCTCGCCGGATCGCCGCTCTCCTACTGGGCCGGAGTCCGGGGGAAGAACCCGATGCGTTATCTCGGCGGAGTGCTCGGAGGGTCCTGGCTCACCGCGCTGGCCGGCGACGTGGGCGCGGGCATCTTCGATGGCGCACACCTCATCGCCAACTTCGAGTCGCTCAACCCGTCGAACACCTACTGGAAGAAGATCTACAACCTCTACTCGAAGATCGACACCGAGGCGCCGCGGTACCTGGACTTCGAGACCTGGTGGGGCAGCCCGGTCCTCCTCGACGCCGGGGAGATGCAGTGGATCGCCGACAACCTCTTCGTCGGGAACAAGCTCTCCATCGGCGGGCTGAGGGCCTCGGACGGCACGCGCATCGACCTGCGCAACGTCAAGGGGCCGATCATCGTCTTCTGCTCGTGGGGCGACGACATCACCCCGCCCCAGCAGGCGCTGGGATGGGTCACCGACCTCTACGACGACGAGAAGGAGCTCGTGGCCGCCGGCCAGACCATCGTCTACACGATGCACGACACCGTCGGTCACCTGGGCATCTTCGTCTCCGGGAAGGTGGCCACGAAGGAGCACCGCGAGTTCGCCAGCTGCATGGCGCTCATCGACCTGCTCCCGCCGGGTCTCTACGAGGCGGTGATCACCGAGGTGGACGAGGACACCGAGAATCCGGAGCTCGTGGACGGCAAGTACCTCTTCCGGCTGGAGGCCCGCTCCCTGGACGACATCCGCGCGCTGGGCGAGAACCCGCCCGAGGACGAGCGCCGTTTCGCCACGGTGGCGAAGGTCTCCGAGGTCAACCGGAGCCTGTACCGGACCTTCGCCTCTCCGGTCGTCCGCACCGTGTTCCAGAAGCCGGTGGCAAAGCTGATCCGCCAGCTGCACCCGCACCGGTTCCGGTTCTCGGTGCTCTCCGACCGCAATCCCTTCATGTGGCCGGTGAAGATGCTCGCGCCCGCGGTGCGCACCGGCAGGAAGCCGGTCTCCGCGGCGAACCCTCTCCTGTCACTGGAGAAGGCGGTGTCGTCGTGGATCGCCTCCAGCCTGGATGCGGCCGGGGCGATGCGGGACGCGATGACCGAGGCCTTCTTCCTCGGCGTCTACGGGCTCCCGGCCCTCCAGGCAGCGGTAGGGCTCGGGGCGGAGGTGAAGGACCAGCGGCACGCCGAGCGGGATCTCGCGCGGGAGCTGATGGCGGAGAGGAGCCGCGCCGAGCTGGAGACCCGCTACGCGGTGGGTGGGGAGCTGGAGGCCGTCGCGCGAGCGCTGGTCTACGTCCGGCTCCCCCAGGGCAGCTTCGACGAGCGTGGCTTCTCGATGCTGATGGCCCTCCGCGAGGCGCGTCCACCCGACGATCGTCCGTCGCTCACCGCGCTCAAGGGGATCCTGAAGGAGCAGTTCCTCCTGGTGACCTTCGACGAGGAGCGGGCCCTCGACACGCTCCCCGCGCTGCTCCCCCGAAGCATCGAGAAGCGACGCGCGGCGCTGGATGCGCTGCACCGGATCATCTCCGCCCGGGGGGCGCTCACTGACGAGGGGCGGCACCGGCTGCAGCGCATCGAGGCGCTCTTCGAGGTCCGGAGGGACCGTCCGGCGCCGGAACAGCACCTCCACGCCTGAGCACGAGGAGGGATTCGCCATGGAACAGAGCATCCGCCCCGTCCTCCAGGGGCACCGGACCTTGGTGGTCGGAGTCGCCAACGACCAGTCCATCGCCTACGGCTGCGCGAAGGCGTTCCGCACCCTCGGCGCCGAGCTCGCGGTCACCTGGCTCAACGAGAAGGCTCACCCGCACGTCGAGCCTCTCGCCCGAGAGGTCGGCGCCACCATCACCGCCCCGCTCGACGTGAGCGTGCCCGGGCAGCTCGAGGCGGTCTTCGACCTCATCCGCACCCGCTGGGGACAGCTCGACAGCCTGGTCCACTCCATCGCCTTCGCTCCGAAGGAGGACCTCCAGGGCGGGCTCCTGGACTGCTCGGCCGCGGGATTCGCCAAGGCGATGGACGTCTCCTGCCACTCCTTCGTCCGGATGGCGAAGCTGGCCGCGCCACTGATGACCGATGGCGGGACGATGTTCGCCATGAGCTATTACGGCGCCAGCAGGGTGGTGCCGAACTACAACGTCATGGGCGCGGTGAAGGCCGCGCTCGAGGCGGCCTGTCGATACCTCGCCTACGAGCTGGGACCGAAGGGCATCCGGGTGCACGCCATCTCGCCGGGGCCACTGAAGACCCGCGCCGCGTCGGGGCTCAAGGACTTCGAGCTGCTCCTGAACGAGGCAGCGCAGAAGGCCCCGCTGGGGGAGCTGGTGGACGTCATGGACGTGGGCTTCGCCTGCGCCTACCTGGCCACGCCCTTCGCCCGGCGGATCACCGGCGGCACGGTCTACGTCGACGGGGGAACCAACATCGTCGCCTGAGGGGAGCGGTCAGAAGACCACCTTGAGCAGTCGCATCACCAGCTCCTCGAGAGAGAAGACGGTGAGGGTCAGCGGCAGGAGCGGCAGGGCGGTGACCGCCACCAGCCGGGAAATGTCCTGGACCCCGAAAGGCACGACGTTCATCTCGCGGATGATGGAGTAGCTTCCCGCGAGGTCGGAGAGGGACTGGAGGTCGGCCGTTCCGAGCAGCTGCTCCTCGGCCCCTCTCCGGTGGATCCACTTCTCCTCGAACGCTGCGACGTACTCGCTGGCCAGCTTGCCGTAGCGCGCCAGCCCCGCCCGCTTCGCCTCCGCCAGTCGCGGGGTGAAGACGGTGAGCGGGCCGAGCAGGAAGAGCACGAAGAAGCCGATCAGCCCGAAGGCGTCCAGCTTGAACGACAGGAGGTTCTGCCCGCCGGAGAGCACCCGGGTGGCGATCAGCCCCGACAGCAGCGCGCCCTGGGCGAAGAGGAAGGGCCCGAAGGCGTAGGTGCTCTTCCCGAGAAACGACAGGCCGCCGGCCCGGTCCGGGTGCGTGGCAACCAGGTGGAGGTCCATCCGGGAGACTTGCCAGAGGAAGCGGAACCAGATCAGGAGCCGCAGATACCACCGCAGGAGGATGAACTGGGTGATGGGGAGGCTCACCGCGGCGTACCACCTCCCCGCGAGGGTGAGCTCCATCCCGCCGCCCTCCGGAGTCGCGTACCAGCTGGGGGCGCCGAAGGCGAGCGTGCTCCTCCAGATCCAGTGCCCGGCCGTGGCCACCAGCACCGCGAGACCGATCTCCAGTGGCAGGGAGTTGCGGAACCGCATCGCGGAGGCGATCAGCTGGTCGAACCGCCCGATGTCGGCTGGCCGGACGATGCCCCGATCCAAGAACTGCACCACCACGCTCCGGGTGCGGACGTGGACCACCAGCTCCGCGGCGATGAGCATCGGCAGCGCGATCAGGAATCGCACCTGCGCCTCGATGTCGCGCAGGAACGGAAGTGCGCTCGTCGGACCGACGGCGTGGCCGGTGGCGACGGACAGGACCAGGAGGGGGAGCCAGGCCACCAGGGTGATGACCCAGATGCGCCGCCACAGCTGCTCCAGCGCCGGTCCGCTCAGGTGAGCCCGCCGGAAGACCTGGTAGAGCGGCCCCCCGAGGACGAGCGAGAAGTCGTTCCTGGCGACCCGCGGCGTTGCGTCCATGGATCCTCCCCTGGGACGTACGGTAGACCCGCGGAGCCCTCCCTGGCGTGCCGGGGAGATAGGCCTTCGGTCCAACGCCTCTTCCCGCTTCAGGGCAGGGGTTCCGGCTAGCGTGCAAGGCCCGGTCCGTGAGGCCCATGCGCGCGCTGACCCTCGCCCTTCTCCTCGTTCCCGGAACGGTGCCCGCCGCCCGTGCCCAGCCTGCCGAGGCTGACGCCGGCACCCAGGGCCCCGTCCCCTGCACCAGCTCGGAGGAGTGCGCGACACGCGAGGGTCGCGGGTCGGTGTGCGAGGAGGGCCACTGTGAGTCGTACCAGGACGCGACGGACCTCTTCGTCGCGGTCGGGCTGAGCCAGCCGAGCGCGGCGCCACCCGAGGCCTACAAGCCCTTCATCTCGATCCTTCCGGTCATCGGCTCCAACCCCACCCAGGGCGTGCTCGCCGGCGTGGCGTTCATCATGGGCATCTACCTGGGCGACCCGAAGACCACCACCATCTCCAACATCTCGGCCAACGTCCTCTACACCACCAAGAACCAGTTTCTCTCCGGCATCAACAGCGTGCTCATGCTCGAGCACAACGAGTGGCAACTCCAGGGCGACTGGCGGTTCCTGATCTTCAACCAGGACACCTTCGGTCTAGGGACGGGCCAGCCGCCGATCAGCACCGGCTTCAGCCTCAACGGACTCGGCACGACGACCGCCGTCCAGGGCGCCCAGCCGATGGACCTGAACCTCCTCCGGATCCGGGAGAACTTCCTCAAGAAGGCCTGGATCGATTCGTTCTACGTGGGCCCCGGCTTCTCCTTCGACCGCTACTACGCCATCCACGACAAGCTGCTGGACCTGAACTCGAATCCGCCGGTGGTGACCAGCCACTATGCCTACAGCAAGGCGCTGGGGTTCAACCCGTCGCAGTACAACATCTCCGGCGTCAGCCTGAACGTCCTCTGGGACAGCCGCGACTCCACCATCAACCCCTACCGGGGCCACTACGCCTCGGCGGCATACCAGTGGAACCCCACCTGGCTGGGCAGCGCCAAGGACAGCTCGCTGCTCGCCCTCGAGTACCGCGGGTACTTCGGGCTCGATCCGGCCATCCCCCGGAACCTCATCGCGGTGTGGTTCCTGGTGCAGACCACCGTGACCGGGCAGCTGCCCTACCTGGGGCTCCCCGCCATCGGCTGGGACGCGAGGAACCGCACCGGCCGCGGGTACGTGCAGGGCCGCTTCCGGGGGACGGCGGAGGTCTACGGAGAGATCGAGTACCGCTTCCGCATCACCCGGAACGGGCTGCTGGGAGGCGTGGTGTTCGCCAACGTCGAGACCTTCTCCACGGCACCGGTGAGCTACCTGGGGTTCTTCAACTCCGGGGAGAACCTCTTCCAGCACCTCCGGCCCGCCGGGGGGGTGGGTCTGAGATTCATGATGAGCCGGCAATCCCGGACTAACATCACCCTGGACTTCACGGTGGCCGAGAAGACGTTTGGGCTCTACTTCGGCTGCGGTGAGGCATTCTGATGGGTCCTGACCCCAGGGTGCCGGAACCGGAGGTCACGCGGGAGGGGAGGTCGGGCATGCGCCGTCCACAGTGGTGGGCCGTGGTGCTGGGGCTCGCGTTGCCGGGCGCCGGCGTCGCGGTGGCTCACCCGCTGGAGACGCAGGAGCCGGGGGCGGCTCCTCCGCCCGAAGCCGAGGTCCGCGCGACGGCGGACCCCCGCGCCGGCTGGCGCCACGAGTTCTCCCCCGCCTGGCACATGGCGACCTTCTGGAGCAAGGAGGCGGGGAGCCACTACACCTTCCACTCGCTGTCGATCGGCTACCTGATGTCGGTCAACGCCGCGGGCCCGTTCCTCCACCTGAGCTGGGTCATCCCGCTGCAGGCTCGACAGGACGGACGGGTGCACTCGGTGTCCTCGCTGTACCAGAACGGCGGCGGCATCGATCTGCTGCTCGGCTGGCAGTGGCGCAAGACGGTCACCGCGGAGATCGAGTTCGAGGGCGGGCCGGGGCTCCACATGAACGCGCTCAACCTCGGCGGGAAGCCGGGGCTCACCAACTTCAACGCGCTGCAGCTCGGGCCGGGCGGGATGACCGTGCTGCGCTGGCGCCCCGGATGGCGGCCGCACAAGGTGGGGTGGACGGTGGGAGCGGTGGGCGCGCTGGGAATCGACCTGCTCGATCCGCTGAGGAGCAATGACCTGCGGATCGGAGTCACGCTGCGGATGGGCGTCCTCCTGGGAGTGGACCTGCCATGAGACGACCCGCGCTGGGGACCGCGCTGCTCCTGGGGGTTTCGCTGCTGGCCTGTCTCGGCCCCTATCCCAACGTGGGGGAGCAGCTGGACGGGGTGGACCTGGTGAACGGCACCTCCTACATCGCACTCGACGCCGGCGCGGCGCGCATCCTCATCCTCGCGGCGTTCGACGGGGGGTCGAGGGCGCCCTTCACCCGGATCGACGAGCAGCAGCCGCGGGCGGTGCAGACGCTGCAGGGCAGCTACTTCGGGGACGCCACCAATACCCTGAGCGTCACCTTCTCCAGCACCACCCTGTTCTCGTTGCCCAACGAGGCCTCCGAGCCGGTGAGCGATCGCACGGGAGCGAAGCGGACGGAGCTCTCCCCACCGATGGAGAGCGAGGCCCTCATCGAGACCCGGACCGAGGAGGTGCTGGACCTCTCGGGCTCGCGGGACGTCGCGGGGCACTACCTCACGCTGCTCGGACGGACGGCGGTCATCACCGGGACCGACGCCACTGCCACTGCCTGTGCCTTCCACCTCGCGAACCTGGCGGTGGAGTCGTCGGAGGCGCGCATCCCCGGGTTCAACAGCGCCGGGATGACGCAGTACCTGAACCGGGTGGAGTTCTTCCAGGGCATCCTCTCGGGGACCGTCAGCGTGGGCCTGGTGGGCCTCTTCAGCCCGGTGGTCACGACCAGCTACAGCGACTACGCCGACTTCGAGGGGGTGCTGCTCGACGGCGTGCAGGTGTCGAGCACCAACGCCAGTGGCGATGGTGCGCTCTCCGGCGTCCTCGGATTCCGCATCCAGCGCAAGGGGCTCCCCGACCTGGAAGGGCAGGTGGACTACCGGGCGGTGAGCCTCACCGGCGGGAACGAGTCGGGCGACTACCTGGTCCGCCTCGATGGCGGGACGGAGTTCGCAGTTCCCACCGGCCGGCGCGTTCCGCCGCTGGAGCAGTGCCTGGGACTGTGAACCCGCGGGCTCAGGCCGAGCCCGGCTTGCTGAACCGGAGCGCGCCTTTGCCCGCATCGACGAGGACGGTGTCCCCGGCCGTGTACTCGCCGGAAAGGACCTTCAGCGCGAGCGGATCCTGGAGGTACTTCTGGATGGCGCGCTTCAGGGGTCGCGCACCGTAGACCGGGTCGTAGCCGTGCTCGGCGAGGAAGCCGACCGCCGCCGGGGTGATCTCCAGGGTGAGGCGCCGGTCCTCGAGGAGCTTCCGGAGCCGGGCGAGCTGGATGTCGACGATGCGGGCGATCTGCTCGCGGCGGAGCGGCTCGAAGATGACGATCTCGTCCACACGGTTCAGGAACTCCGGCCGGAAGTGGTGGCGGAGCTCGTCCATCACCCGGGTGCGCGTGACCTCGTCGATGCTCTCCTTTCCCTCCATCCCCAGCATGAGGGCCTGGCTTCCGATGTTGGAGGTCATGATGAGCACCGTGTTCTTGAAGTCCACGGTGCGGCCCTGGCTGTCGGTCAGCCGGCCGTCGTCCAGGATCTGGAGCAGGACGTTGAACACGTCGTGGTGGGCCTTCTCGATCTCGTCGAACAGCACGACCGAGTAGGGCCGGCGGCGCACCGCCTCCGTGAGCTGCCCACCTTCCTCGTAGCCCACGTACCCCGGGGGCGCGCCGATGAGCCGGGCCACCGCGTGCTTCTCCATGTACTCGGACATGTCGATGCGGATCAGCGCGTTCTCGTCGTCGAAGAGGAACTCGGCCAGGGCCCGGGCGGTCTCCGTCTTCCCGACGCCGGTGGGGCCGAGGAAGATGAACGAGCCGATGGGCCGGTTGGGGTCCTGCAGGCCGCTGCGAGCGCGGCGGATGGCGTTGCTCACCGCCTCGATCGGCGGTCGCTGCCCGATGACCCGCTGCTCCAGCCGCTCCTCCATGTGGACCAGCTTCTGGACCTCGCCTTCCATGAGGCGGCTCACCGGAATGTGGGTCCACTTGGCGACCACCTCGGCGATGTCCTCGGCGTCCACCTCCTCCTTGAGGAAGCGCTGCTTCTTCTGCAGCTCTCCGAGCGCCGCGTTCTGCTGCTCCAGCTCCTTCTGGAGGCTGGGGAGGATGCCGAACTTGATCTCCGCCGCCTTGTTCAGGTCGCCCTGGCGCTCGGCGGTGGCCTGATCGGCCCTGGCCTTCTCGATCCGCTCCTTCACCGAGCGGATCTTCTGGATGGCGGCCTTCTCCGCCTCCCAGTGGGCCTTCAGCTGGCCGAACTGCTCGTTCAGATCGGCGAGGGACCGCTCGATTTCTTGAAGTCGCTCGCGCGAGTTGACGTCGGTCTCCTTCTTCAGGCCCTCCCGCTCGATCTCCAGCTGGGTGATGCGGCGGCGGACGTCGTCGACCGCCTGGGGCATCGAGTCGATCTCGATGCGGAGCCGGCTCGCCGCCTCGTCGACCAGGTCGATGGCCTTGTCGGGCAGGAAGCGGTCGGAGATGTAGCGGTTGCTGAGCGTCGCCGCGGCCACCAGCGCCGAGTCCTGGATCCGGACGCCGTGGTGGACCTCGTACCGCTCCCGGAGGCCCCGGAGGATGCTGATGGTGTCGGCGACCGAGGGCTCGCCGACCATCACCGGCTGGAAGCGGCGCTCGAGGGCGGCGTCCTTCTCGATGTGCTTCCGGTACTCGTCCACGGTCGTGGCGCCGATGCAGTGCAGCTCGCCCCGGGCGAGCGCCGGCTTCAGCATGTTGCCGGCATCCATCGCCCCCTCGGCCTTCCCGGCGCCGATGAGGGTGTGCAGCTCGTCGATGAAGAGGATGATCTGACCCTCGGCGGCGGAGATTTCTTGAAGCACGGCCTTCAGCCGCTCCTCGAACTCACCGCGGTACTTGGCTCCGGCGACCATGGCGCCCAGATCGAGCGCGACCAGCCGCTTGTCCTTGAGGCCCTCGGGCACGTCGCCGTCCACGATGCGGCGGGCGAGACCTTCCACGATCGCGGTCTTCCCCACGCCCGGGTCGCCGATGAGCACCGGGTTGTTCTTGGTGCGCCGGCTGAGCACCTGGATGACGCGGCGGATCTCCTCGTCGCGTCCGATGACCGGGTCCAGCTTTCCGGCCCGCGCGGCCGCGGTGAGGTCCCGCCCGTACTTCTCCAGGGCCTGGTAGGTGTCCTCGGCCTCCTGGGTCGTCACTCGCTTGCCGCCGCGGAGGTCCTTCAGGACGGTCAGGATGCGGTCGCGGGTGACTCCGGAGGACTTGAGGGCTTCACCGATGGCGCCCTTGTCCTGGGCGAGGGCGAGGAGGAGGTGCTCGCTGGACACGTACTCGTCCTTCAGCTTCTTGGCCTCGTCCTCGGCGTGGTCCAGGTCGCGGAGGAGACGCTGGCTGAGGCGACTCCCGTCCCCGCCCTGGATTCGGGGGAGGCGCTCCAGCGCCTCGTCGACGCGGCCCTGGACCAGCCCCGGATCCGTCCCGATGCGGCGGAGCAGCGCCTCGGCCACGCCCTGCTCCTGGGTGAGCAGCGCCTTCGCCAGGTGCTCGGGCTCGACCTCGGGGGAGCCCATGCGGCGCGCGAGCGTCTGCGCTGCCTGAAGAGCCTCCTGGGCCTTCAGGGTGAACTGTTCGATTCGCATGGGATTACGGTAAGTCCCGGCACGAAGTTGGCAAGCAAGCGCGGGGCAGGTACAAGCCCCCGGAATGACGCGGGGTGAAGCGCATGGCGGCTATCTCTGCCGTCTCGAGACGCTGGAGGGCGGGGAGCTTCCTCGCCTGGCCCGCGAAGCGCTCGAGGAGGACGGTCAGCCGTCTCAGGGCGCGGGTCTCCTCGTCTCGGTGGTGAAGAAGGTGGTGCGTCTCGCCTACGACGCCCCCCACACCTACGGCCGGCGCGGCGCCCACTGGTACGGCAAGCACCACGCTCTGGCCGCCCGCCTGTCCACCGCGCTCGGAGTGACGGTGCACGCCTACGTGTTCGACCCGGACGAGCTCGAGCAGGTGGTCAGCTACGGGGGTGGACACCGGGTGGGCGGAGAGACGCTCCGCTACGAGGACGTGGAGGTCGACGCGGACGAGCTCTCCGAGGATGCGTTCGAGAAGCTCCGCCAGCGCTGGCCGATGGGTCACCTGGGGCGGCTGCTCGGGCTCGCCCGGCCGGAGCTGCTCCGGGCGCGGGGCAGCC
>DASROG010000164.1:0-2251 GCA_035646995.1 Myxococcaceae bacterium | reverse complement strand
CTCCGACGCCTTGGGGGGCTGCGCCGCCCAGGCCCGGGCGTGGGCCTCCAGCGCCGCGTCCAGCACCTGCTTCCTGGCCGCGCGCGGCGAGTCCTGGGCGGGGAAGTGATGCTCCAGCAGCTCCGCGAGCTCCACCGGAGTGGCCAGGGTGGCGAGCACCTGGTCCACCGCGTCGCGGAAGGCAAGCGCCGTCTTGTGCCGCTCAGAGGCCCGCTTCGCGGTGGCCTTCCGGAGCAGCTCCTGAACCGGCGGAGGCAACCCGTCGAGCGGCAGCGGCGCGGTCATGACCGCCTGGTCGAAGTCCGTCTCCTTGTCCCAGGGCATCCGCCCGGTGAGGCACTCGTAGAGGACCAGCCCGAGGAGGAAGACGTCGGTCTGCGCGGTCTGTGCGGCCCGTCCCCCGATGATCTGCTCCGGCGCACAGTAGCGGCGGCGGTTCACCACGCGCTGCCCGTTGGTCTCCTTGGGGGCGACCGCCAGCGCGCCGTAGCCTCCCACCTTGGCCCGCCCGGAGAAGGCGAGCATCACCGTCTCGGGTCTGAGGTCGCCGTGGATCAGCGGGGTCCCGTCGTCGTTGCCCGCCACGTGGGCGTAGTGGATGCCCAGCGCGCAGTCCACGGCGACGCGCCCGGCCATGCCCGGAGAGAGCTTGCCGGTGTGCTCCAGCACGTCGCGGAGGGATTCGCCATCGACGTACTCCACCACCCGGGCCAGACCCTGCTCGAGCGTCGCCAGGCCGTGCACCTTCACGATGTGCGGGTGCTCGAGCGTGACCGCGCGCCGCGTGTCCCGCTGCAGCTGGGAGAAGCGGTCCTCGTCCTTCGGCAGATCGGGGGGCGCCCAGACCAGGACCACCGGCCGCGCCGAAGCCTCACGCTCCTCGAGCCCCAGCACGGCGCTGGATCGGGTGCCCGCCAGCAGCGGCCCCGCGGTGCGATAGGTCGGGACGATTCGGGTCACGCTGGAGCGGCACTCTACTGCGCCTGCTCGGGCACCGAGAAATCGACCGAATGCATGCCAGCCGGGTTGTGTCCAGGAGTCCTACCCGCAGATCAGGGTCTGCTGCGACCCTTACAGCCTGAACGTGACGAGGTAGTTGCGACCCGCACGTCGCACCACGAGCAACACCGACCGCGCGTTCCGGGCCGAGATCAGCGCTTCCCTGAAAGTGCCCAGGGAATCCAGCGAAACGTTGTTCAGCCGGACGATGAGGTCTCCCCGGTCGATCCCGAAGGACTCCGCCTGGCTCTCGGAGCGCACGGCCGAGACCGCCAGGGTGCCGCGGGAGGGGGTGAGCCGGAGCCCCAGGCGGTCCCAGGCGAGCGCATCGGCCTGCTCCGAGGGGAACTCCCTCGGGGTGAGGGTCAACTCCACCCTCTGCTGGTCGCGCCAGAGCACCAGCGGCATGGCCGCGCGGGCCGGGTACCCCCGGAGCCTGGCCTGGAACTCGTCCGCGTCCTGCACCGCAGACCCGCCCAGCTCCGCGACGAGGTCGCCGGGTCGCACGCCGGCGGCAGCCGCGGGGCTGCCTGCATCCACCGACTCCACCACCACGCCGTCACTTCGTTCCCAGCCGAGCTTCCGCGCGAGGGGGGCGGTCAGGTCCACCGCGTTGATGCCAACCCAGGCGGGCCTGACCTTCCCGAAGCTCCTCAGCTCCTGGACGATGCGCCGCACCTTGTCCACCGGGATGGCGAACCCAATTCCCTGCGCTCCGCCGAAGATGGCAGTGTTGATGCCGATGACCTCGCCATCCAGGTTCATCAGCGGCCCGCCCGAGTTGCCGGGGTTGATGGCCGCGTCCGTCTGCAGGAAATCGATGTAGAGCTGGTCGTTGGCCTTGAAGCTCCGGCCCACGGCGGAGAGCACGCCGGAGGTGACGGTCTTGGTGAGCCCGAAGGGGCTTCCGATGGCCACCACGGTCTCTCCGATCATCAGATCGCTCGAGGTGCCGAGCTTCGCCGCCGGAAGCGGCGTCTTCGACTGGACCCGGAGCACCGCCAGATCGTTCTGGGCGTCGGCTCCGACCACCTCGGCCTCGATCTGCCGCCCGTCCGCCAGGACCACGTGTACTGCAGAGGCCCCGCGGATGACGTGATCGTTGGTGACGATGGTCCCCGAGGGGTCGATGATCACGCCCGAGCCCAGCGACTGAACCGTCTGGCGGCGGGGCCGCCGGCCGTCGCCGAGCAGGAGCTCCTCGAGCGGCGAGCCGCGCATCCTCCGGTCCACCACCTGCTCGGTCCCGATG
>DASROG010000163.1:0-2307 GCA_035646995.1 Myxococcaceae bacterium | reverse complement strand
GCGATCTGTCCGATGCCCTTGCTCACCTCGCCGGCGACGTACTCGAAGTGCGGCGTCCCGCCCCGGATGACACAGCCCAGCGCCACCACCCCCGCGTACTGCCCGCCTTCCGCCACCCGGCGAACCAGCCCCGGCAGCTCGAAGGTGCCCGGGACGCGAAACACGTCGAGGTCGGCGTCCGCCACGCCGTGCCGCAGGAGCGCGTCCTGGGCTCCGCGGAGCAGCTCCTCGGTGATGAAGCCGTTGAATCGCGACACGCAGAGCGCGAAGCGCCCCTGCGGTGGCGTGAGGAAGCCTTCGATCACCCGTGCCATGTCCGCCCTTCAGGTCCCCTGCCGGCGCTGCAGCCGCGGCCTGCTGAGGGGAATCTGCTCCACGACCTCGAGAGAATAGCTCTCCAGGCCCACGATCTTCTTGGGATTGTTGGTCAGCAGGCGCAGCCGCCGCAGGCCGAGGTCCTTGAGGATCTGCGCCCCCACCCCGAACTCGCGCAGCCGGCTCCGGTCCGCGCCCGGGCCGGCCTCCTCGGCCTCGGCGCGAGTGCAGGTGAGCGCCGAGGAGGGGCGCACCGCCTTGTGCAGGTACACCAGCACTCCCCGGCCGGTGTCGGCGATGGCCTTGAACGCCTGCTCGAGCTGGCTGCCGCAGTCGCACCCGGCGGTGCCGAGGAGGTCGCCCACCGGGCAGGCCCGGTGCACGCGGGTGAGCACCGGCTCTGGCCCGGTGATGTCACCCTTCACCATTGCCACGTGCACGTCGGAGTCGACGTCGCTCTGGTAGGCGTGCGCGATCCAGGTGCCCTGCTGCGGACGGCGGAGCTCGGCGGTGGCCACCCGCTTCACCAGCCGGTCGTTCTGCAGGCGGTAGCGGATGAGGTCGGCCACGCTGAGGAGCGTGAGCCCGTGCTTCCGCGCAAAGCGCTGCAGCTCCGGACGGCGGGCCATGGTGCCGTCGGGATTCATCACCTCGCAGATGACCCCGGCGGGAGACAGCCCCGCCAGCCGCGCCAGGTCGATCGAACCCTCGGTCTGCCCGGTCCGGACCAGCACTCCACCCTCGCGGGCACGGAGGGGGAAGACGTGGCCAGGGCGCACCAGGTCACCGGGCTTCGCCTTGGGGGCGACCGCGGCGAGGATGGTCCGGGCGCGATCGGCGGCGGAGATGCCGGTGGTGACCCCACGGGCAGCCTCGATGGAGACGGTGAAGGCGGTGCCGAAGGGCGAGGTGTTGTCCTGCACCATGAGCGGCAGCGCGAGCTGGCGGATGCGATCCTCGGTGAGCGAGAGACAGACGAGCCCGCGGCCGTAGGTGGCCATGAAGTTGATCGCCCCTGGGGTGACCTTCTCCGCGGCCATGACCAGGTCGCCCTCGTTCTCCCGGTCCTCGTCGTCGGTGAGGATGACCATCCGGCCCCGGCGGATCTCACCGATGGCCCGCTCGACCAGGGCGATGCTCCCCACCTCTTCCAGGCGACGCGCCATCAGTCCAATCCGAACCCGGCAGCCCGGAGCATGTCCACCGTCAGCCCGCCGGGGCTCGGGCCCCGTGGGGCGTGGGCGGCATGGAGGCGGGCCACGTACTTGCCGATGACGTCGGCCTCGACGTTGTAGCGCTCACCGACCGCCCGGTCGGCCAGCGTGGTCCGCGCCTGGGTCTCGGGAATGAGCTGCACGCCGAAGCGGTCCTCGCCGACGCTGTTGACGGTGAGGCTGACCCCGTCGAGGGTGACCGAGCCCTTCTCGATGAACAGCGGGGCCAGCTCGGGAGTGAGACCGACCTCCAGGAGCACCGAGCCGCCCTCCCTCCCCCGGGCGAGGAGCGGGAGCACGCCGTCGACGTGGCCCAGCACCAGATGGCCGCCGAGCCGGTCGGAGAGCCGGAGCGCTCGCTCGAGGTTCACCCGCGAGCCGCTGCGGAACTCGCCCAGGGTTGTGCGGCGGAGCGTCTCGGGGGCAGCGTCGACCCGGAACTGATCGCCGGCGTGCTCGACCACGGTCAGGCAGGCTCCGGAGACGGCGATCGACTCTCCGGGCGCGAAGTCGCCTGCCCCGAGGGCGGTCCGGATCCAGAAGGTCGTCATGGGCCCGGGGAGGACGCGCTCCACGGTGCCCACGTCCTGCACCAGGCCGGTGAACATGGTCGGTCGTCGCTTATAAGGCCCTCCGGGCCAACCTGCCATGACCGACACCACCCCCGAGATCCTCCTCGCCGACACCCGCGCCGCCCTGGCCACCGCCCGCTCCGAGCTGGAGACCCTGCTCGGGGTGAAGGGACATCGCACCGAGGCCGACACGCTGGGCCCCTATC
>DASROG010000162.1:0-2214 GCA_035646995.1 Myxococcaceae bacterium | reverse complement strand
CGATCGGATGCACGCGGTGAGCTCGGCGGATGGTCTCCGGAGCAGCCTCGGAGAGGCCGAGGTGCCGGACCTTTCCTTGTCGGACCAGCTCGGCCATCGCCCCGACGGTCTCCTCGATGGGCACCGAGGGGTCGACGCGGTGCTGGTAGTAGAGGTCGATGTGGTCCACCCCCAGTCGCTTCAGCGAACGCTCACACGCTTGCTGGACATGCTCCGGCCTTCCGTCGATCCCGCGCCCGTCCTGGACGAAGCCGAACTTGGTGGCCAGCACGACTTCCTGGCGTCGGTTCTTGATCGCTGCGCCGACCTTCAGCTCGGAGTCTCCGTAGATGTCCGCCGTGTCGAGGAAGCTCATCCCCAGGTCCAGCGCACGCTCGATGACGCCGATCGCCGCCTCGAGGGTCTGGGCACTGCTGGTGTAGCTGTCCGCGATGCCCACGCTCATGGCTCCGAATCCGATGGCGGAAACGGCCGGGCCTTCGCGTCCCAGTGTGCGTTGTTCCATGGCGAGGTTCTCCGAGGAGGATCGAGGTGGAGCGGCGTTCATCACTGCCGCTCACCCTTCACGCAACCCCGAGCAGCCACCGGGAGGGAGCAGTGAACCGATGCCCGGTGTGGTCACTCGCCCGGTCGGATTCAGGCGTCGCCGCTCAGGCGGCGCGCGCCGCCGGACGTGCCGCGCGCATCTGCTCGAGCGTCTTCCGGATGCCCTCGTCGTACGAGGTCTTCTTCACCGGCCCGAGGAGCTTCTGGAGCGCCGAGTCGTCGAGCACGACCGGCGTGGTGTGGAGGTAGCTCATCTCGACCAGCTCGCGCATCAGCGGGCTGAAGAGACCCATCACCCGGAGCATCCCCTTCCCGGCGACCCGGATCTTCGGTGGCCTGCCGACCACGGCGAACACCCGGGTGACGAGCTCTCGCTGGGTGATGGTGCCCGGGCCCCCGAGGTGCCACCAGCGACCGTACGCCTCGGGCCGCTCCGCCAGGTCGAGCAACACCGGGCCGACGTCCGGAACGAAGATGAACTCGTGCGGCGTGTCGATGGGGCCGATCAGGTTCGCGGTCCCGCCCTGGAGCGCGGCGACGAACGCGCCGTGGAGGAAGCTCTTCTCGATGTGCGGACCGTAGAAGTCCGGGAGCCGGAGGATGGTCCCGCGGAGCTTCCCCGCCGCGTCGGCCTCGAGGAGCAGGTCCTCCTGCTGCTTCCGCATGCGCCCCTTGAAGGTGTGCGGCTCGCGCGGGTGGTCCTCCCTGACGCGCGCGGTCCTCGGCATGCCGTACGGGTAGACCGTGCCGACGAGGACGATGCGCTTCACGCCCTCGGCGATGGCCCCGTCGAGGGCCTGGCGCATCACCAGCGGGTGCTGCTCGAAGTGGTCGTACGGAACACCGACCAGGTGGACCAGCGTGTCGAGCCCTCGCACCGCCGCCCGGACCGACGACGCATCGTCGGGCTTCCAGGCGACCTGCTCCACCCCCGGCACCCCGCGAAAGCTCTCCTCGAGCGCGCCCGCGGAGCGCCCGATGACCCGGAACGCCTTCCCCCGCGCCGCCAGCGCCTGCCCCACGCTCCGCCCCATCGCTCCTGCCGCACCGAGCAACCCGATCCGCTCCACCATGACTGCCTCCCGCATCGCGACCCATTGATGAACAACGTTCAGTGAATGCTGTTCATTTATTGATTGACGTTCTACAAGTCAAGCGATAGAAGTCCGCCATGGGGACGGCGCAGCGACGGGCGCGGGAGAAGAGCGAGATCCGCCGCCGGATCCTCGATGCGGCGCGCGACATCGTGAAGCGCGAGGGATTCGGGGCGCTGACGGTGCGGAAGATCGCGGACGCCATCGAGTACGCGCCGGGCACGCTGTACCTCTACTTCGAGAACCGGGACGCCATCGCCCGCGAGCTGTCCTTCGACGGGTTCCGGAAGCTCCTCGATGCCTTCGCCCCGGCGATGCGGATCGCAGATCCGCTCTCCCGGCTCGAGGCCACCGGGCGCGCCTACGTCGGCTTCGGGATGGAGCACCCCGAGACGTACCGGCTCATCTTCATGGAGGACCCGCAGCTCACGACCGCGGTCTTCGAGGCCGCCGGCGACGATCCCGGACAGCGCGCGTACCACGCGCTGCTCGACCCGCTGGAGGCGCTGAAGGAGTCCGGCCGGCTCCATCGCGACGCGGATGTCCAGGCGCTCGCGGACACGTTCTGGGCGGT
>DASROG010000161.1:0-5429 GCA_035646995.1 Myxococcaceae bacterium | reverse complement strand
GAGGTCGCCGCCTGGGTGATGTCCAGGAGCATCGCCATGCGCTCGGCAATGCGACGTTCGCGGTCCCCTGCCGTCTCCGGCGATCGCGCGAGGGCCGGCGTGGAGCTCTCCCCGTTCATCTTCGCTCCAATTTTCCTAGATTTTCTCGGCACTGACCAGCACTCCGTCAGGGAGTCCGCAGCGACACCGCTCCGCGGTCCAGCCGTCCTCAGGGACGCCGGGCCACCTGGAGAATTTCCCGATTTCCGGCCGGGCCATGGACCGGAGAATCCAGAGCGCCGACGGGCACCAGCCCGAGCTGCTCCATGCATGCACGCACCCGCGCCACTGCCCCGGCTCGCACCGCGTCATCGCGCACCACCCCGCCCTTTCCCACCTGCTCCCGGCCCGCCTCGAATTGCGGCTTCACCAGGGCAACCGTCACCCCGCCCGGGACCAGGAACGGAACCGTCGCCGGGAGAACCTGCGTGAGCGAGATGAAGCTCACGTCCACCACCAGGACGGCGACCGGCTCGGGGAGGTCGGACGGGCCCAGGTGGCGCGCATTCACCCCTTCACGGAGGACGACCCGCGGGTCGCTCCGCAAGCGGGCGTGCAGCTGACCGCGGCCGACGTCGAGGGCGTACACCTTCGAGGCGCCGGCCTGGAGGAGGCAGTCGGTGAAGCCCCCCGTGCTCGCGCCGATGTCCGCACAGACGGCGCCCCGGACGTCGAGGTGAAAGTGCTTCAGGGCCGCGTCGAGCTTCAGCCCGCCGCGGGAGACGTAGGGCATGGGCTCGCCCTTGAGACGAACCTCCGCGTCGGTGGAGACGCGCGTCCCCGGCTTGTCGACGCGCTGGTCGTCGACCACCACCTGGCCGGCGAGCACCAGGGCCTGGGCCCGGGCGCGCGTCGGAGCGAGGCCGAGGTCGACCAGGAGCACGTCGAGGCGCTCCTTCTTCGGACGGACGGTCGAGGACGCTCGGTCGGGCACGACGCGGGGTCTTACCGCTTCGGAGCGTCCGGCTCGATGTGAGGACGGGTCGGCAACGGCGGACGGGCTCGGTCTGCGGACGAGCGGTCGGGCGGTCGCGCGCGACGCGCGGTCGGGATCGTCGCGGTCGGGCCGGTCTCGTCGGCCGCGCTGCTCTACCCCGTTCCCGACCGCGCCCCGAGCAGCTCCCGGACCGCCGCGGCGATGCCCTCGGGCGACAGGCCCAGGGCACGGCGCTGGGCGCGTGCATCGCCGTGGGGCACCGGCGCATCGGGCAGCCCCAGGGTTCTCACCCGAGCCGTCAGCCCGCGCGCCGCGAGCAGCTCGAGCACCGCGCTGCCGAGACCGCCATGGGTCGTGCCCTCCTCCACCGTCACCACGCGCCCGGTGGCGCAGGCCTCGAGCACCTTTGCGACGTCGAGCGGAGCCAGCGCCAGCACGTCGAGCACCGCCGTCGGGACCTCCAGCGCCGATGCCGCCTCCAGTGCCGCGAGCCCCAGCGGTCCGAGCGTGACGATGGAGGCCACCGCCCCCTCCGGGCGCCGGAGCCAGCGCGCACCGCTCACCGGCCCCGGCTCCACGTGAATCGACGCCGGGGTGGTCGGGAGCGTCCCGCGGGGGAACCGCAGCGCCGCCGGCCCCGGACCGGACAGCGCGGTCTCCAGCACCGCGTCGACGTCCTCGGCCAGCATCGGGGCGTAGAGCCGGAGGCCGGGGAGTGGCCGCAGGAAGGCGAGGTCGTACGTCCCCTGGTGCGTCGCTCCGTCGGCTCCGACCAGCCCGGCGCGGTCGATGGCCAGCGTGACCGGCAGCCCCGGCAGCACCACATCGTGGATCAGCTGGTCCAGCGCGCGCTGGAGGAAGGTGCTGTAGATGCACACCACCGGCCGCATGCCCCGCGCGGCGAGACCGGCGGCGAGCGTCACCGCGTGCTGCTCGGCGATGCCCGCGTCGTGCACTCGGGGTCCGAAGCGTCGTGCGAGCCCGGTGAGCGAGGAGCCCTCCAGCATCGCCGGCGTCACCACCACCACCCGCCGGTCCCGCTCCATCACCCGGCCGAGCGCGTCGGCCACCGCATCGGACCAGGTGGGCTGCCCGTGGCGGCTGCGGACCAGCTTCCCGTCGCGCATCTCGTACGGGCCCATCGCGTGGCCACGGGTGGCGACATCGGCCTCGGCCTCGGCGAGCCCCCGGCCCTTCTCGGTGCGGACGTGGACCAGCACCGGCCGGCGGCTCCGGCGCGCCTCGGTCAGCGCTCGGAGGAGCTCGCCCAGGGCATGCCCGTTCACCGGACCGAGGTAGGTGAAGCCCAGGGCCTCGAAGAAGGTCCGTGCACCCGGCCCGGCCAGCAGCCGGGGCACTGCACCGACGTTGGCCGAGATCGACATCCCGTTGTCGTTCAGCACCACCACCAGCGCCAGCCCGCTCGCGCCGGCGTCGTTCAGGCCCTCGAAGGTCAGCCCCCCGGTGAGCGCGCCGTCGCCGACGATGGCCACCGCCCGGCCCGCCGCCCCGGTCCGTGCGCGGGCCTGCGCCATCCCCAGCGCGGCGCTCACCGCGGTGCAGGCGTGCCCTGCGGGGAAGGCGTCGAAGGGGCTCTCTCGCGGATCCAGGAACGGAGCGACCCCGCCCTCCTGGCGGAGGGTGTGCATCCGGGGAGCCCGGCCGGTGAGCAGCTTGTGGGCGTAGGCCTGGTGCCCGACGTCGAAGACCAGGTCGTCCTCCGGCGCGTGGAACACCCGGTGGAGGCCGACGATGAGCTCCACCGCGCCGAGCGACGCACCGAGGTGTCCCCCCACCCGGCCGCAGATGGAGATGATCTCCTGGCGCAGCTCGGCACAGAGGCGGGGAAGGTCGTCCTCGGCGAGCGCGCGGACGTCCTTCGGAGACTGGACCCGCTCGAGCAGGGTCACGGGCGGACGAGCCGGAGCAGTCTCACGTGCTGCGCTCCACGGTGTACCGCGCCAGGGCGGCGAGCGGACCGGGAACGGGCTCGAGCGACCGCACCGCAGCGAGCGCCTCGTCCACCAGCGCACGGGCACGGACCCGCGAGGCCTCGAGCCCCAGGACGGCGGGGTAGGTGTGGCGCCCCGCCGCGGCGTCGGCCCCCGTGGGCTTGCCCAGGGCCTCGCTCGAGGAGGTCACGTCGAGCAAGTCATCGGCGATCTGGAAGGCGAGGCCCACCGCGTCACCATAGCGCTCGGCTGCCTCGACCTGCGCCACAGTTCCCCCCTCAGCGACCACGCCGAGTGTGCAGGCTGCCCGGAGCAACGCCCCGGTCTTCATCCGATGCAGGCGCGTGAGGTACGCCTCTTCGGCGGGGCGATCCTCGGCGATGTCCAGCACCTGGCCGCCGACCATCCCCAGCGCGCCGGCCGCGCCGGCCAGCCGGGAGGCGAGCTCGGCCCGGCACGCCTCGGCCCCGGTGGCGACCAGGGCGAAGGCCTCGGTGAGCAGCGCGTCGCCGGCGAGGATCGCCATCGCCTCGCCGTACACCTTGTGGTTGGTGGGCCGGCCGCGGCGAAGGTCGTCGTCGTCCATCGCCGGCAGGTCATCGTGGATCAGGCTGTAGGTGTGCACGTACTCCAGCGCGCAGGCAGCGTCCTCCGCGGCCTGGCTCGCCTCCGGGCCCCGGACCGCCTCGGCGAAGGCGAGGCAGAGCAGCGGCCGGAGCCGTTTCCCGCCGGCGAGCAGCGAGTAGTCCATCGCCTCCACCAGTCGCCTCGGCGCGGCCTCGAGCCGCCGCAGCCGGTCGGCGAGCAGCGCCTCGACGCGCGCACCCCGGGCCTGGAGCCACGGCTCGAGCTGGAAAGCGCTCATCGCGTCACCTCCCTCCGGAACGTCGCTCGACCAGCTCGCGCATCCGGCCGAGGAGCGCGTCGAAGTCGATGGGCTTGGTGAAGTAGCCGTCGGCGCCGGAGGCGAGCCCGGCTTCCACGTCGGCGCGGGCCTTGCGCGCGGAGACGAAGAGCACGGGCAGATTCCGGAACTGCTCGTTGCGCCGGACTGCGCGGCAGAGCTCGAAGCCGTCGATCCAAGACATGTTCACGTCGAGGAGCAGGATGTCCGGCCGGTGCACGTGGAGGCTGGAGATGAGCTTCACTCCATTCGCCGCCTGGGTGACCTGAAAGCCCTCGAGCTCCAGGGCCATCGCCAGCATCTCGCGGGTGTCTCGATCGTCGTCGACGATGATCGCCGAGCGGCGAGAGGGACCGTCAGAACGGGATGTCGTCATCATCGCTCGCCGCCGGGGCAGGCTTCGACGGCGCGCCCCGGACGGGTTCGAGAGGGACGGTCCGGTCCCCGCCCTTGTGCTCCAGAAGCTCCTGCACGCGGCGCTCGGCCTGCTGGAGGAGCGCCTCGCCGCGCTTCACCAGCTGGATGCCCTTCTCGAACTCCTCGAGCGAGTCCTCGAGGCTGAGCTGCCCGCCCTCGAGCTTCTTGACCACCTCCTCGAGGCGGTCCACGACGTCGCTGTAGCGCTCGCTGGGCGCCTCTTCTCGGGTGGCCACGGGGCGTAGCGTCTATCGCCGGGGCGGCCGACACGCAACCGCCACGAGCGGCGCGGCCGTCCACACCTGGCCGCCGTCTACTCCCCGCCGCCGGGCTTCACCCGGGTGATGGTGGCGTCCGCCTCGTCGCACGAGGAGAGCGACTGGCACCCCGGCGGCGCCCACCGGACCCGCACCGTCGCCCCCAAGTGGAGCTCGGCGGCCCGGCGAACCAGGTGGCCGTCCTCCGCGCGGTACACCACGGCGTACCCCCGGGCCATCACCCGCAGCGGGCTCAGCCCGTCCAGCCGTCCGGCACACATCTGGAGCGCACCCTTCGCCTCCGCCAGACGCCCCTGGACCGCGCGGGCCAGGCGAGCCCCGGCCTCGGCCACGGGCGCCCTCGCCATCGAGAGCCGGCGATCGCCGTGCTGCCGCAGCCGGGCAGTGAGGCCGTCCAGGCGGGTGCGAGCCCGGGCGAGATCCACGTCCGGGGCGCGCCGCTCGAGCCGCTGCCGCGTCGAGCGCAGCGCGGCGGCCTCCATCGACAGCCGGGCCCGCTGCACCTCGGCGAGGCGCCAGCGCAGCCGGTCGATGCGGGCGCGGCGCTCACCGAGGAGCGCCTCGGGCCGGAAGCGCTCCAGCCGGCCGCGGAGCTCCATCAGCCGCGCGCGCTCGCCACGCAGCCGCTCGGTCCACAGCCGGCCGAGCGCCCGCTCCTGCTCGATGAGCCCGTGGCGGTGGCGGGTCACCTCCTGTCTCGGGTCGCGAAGTCGCCGTTCGTGCTGCCGCATCCGCTCGCGGGCGTGCGCCATGGCGCTCCCGACGGCCTGGCGGAGGCGAGTGCGCGCGGTGCGGAGGTCGTCCAGGAGCGCCTCGAGCTCGGGGGCGAGGAGCTCGGCGGCCGCGCTCGGCGTGGGGGCGCGGGCGTCGGCGATGAAGTCGGCGATGGTGAAGTCCACCTC
>DASROG010000160.1:0-8109 GCA_035646995.1 Myxococcaceae bacterium | reverse complement strand
GCTCCGCACCAGCTACTCGCTCGACACGCGCGCGGTGGTGTTCGCCCGCTCGGGTGACCTGCGCAAGGCGCTGCAGGACGGCGCCGAGCGTGGCGGGGTGGACATGGCCGCGCTCACCGTGGACCGCGTTGCGAGCTGGATCCACCCGCTCCGCGACGCGGCCCCGAGGGTGATGCTGCTTCTTGCCCGGAGTCAGGGGGCGGACGCGCT
The DNA here is from genome assembly GCA_035646995.1 of Myxococcaceae bacterium. GTDB lineage: Bacteria > Myxococcota > Myxococcia > Myxococcales > Myxococcaceae > RPRB01. Next base: position 7,899 of record DASROG010000160.1, on the reverse strand, counting down.
CGGGGCGATGGGCATCTCCGCCCTCCCGGAGATCAAGGGACGCCGCCTGGGAATGGCCAACGCCAGCCCGGGGCAGTACTTCGCCCTGTGGGCGCTCATGCGCGCCGGCCTGGGGATGGGAGACGTGCGCTGGGTGGACCTGCCGTCGGAGCTCGATGCGGGTCTCGCCCTCCGCGAGGGAAGGGCGGACGCCGTGGTGGGGCTTCGCGGAGACGTGGAGGCCGCCATCGCCGACCGGGGCGGGAAGGTGCTGGCCACGACCGCCGACGCGCCACACCTCATCGCCACGGTGCTGGTGGTCCGGGGCGAGTTCGCGGCCCGTTATCCCGACGGTGTGCGACGCATCATCCGGGGGCTGCTCGACGCCGCGGCGTCCACGCTCCGGGACCCCGTCCCCGCGGCGCAGCTGCTGGGCGAGGTGGCGCCCTCGCTCGGGGACCCGCGCGAGGCGGTGCACGGCGAGCCCCCGGCGACGCTCCGGGAGAACCTGGCCTTCTTCGGGATCGCCGGGCAGGCGCCGGTCACCTACGACGAGCTGTTCCAGAGCGCGGCGGCGCTCGAGGCCCGGCTCGGCAACACCCCTGCACCGCCGGCCTCGGAGGACACCCGGGACGTGACGGTGCTCCGCAGCCTGGGGGAGGGCCGCCCATGAGCCGGGGCGGACGAGCGTTCCGGGCCGCGCTGCTCGCGCCGGCCAATGTCATCGGCCTGCTGACCGCGGGTGGCGCGGCGCTGGTCACCGGCCAGGCGCTCCCCGCCGTGGTGGCGCTGGGCGCGGAGGCGATCTACCTCGCCGCGGTGGGTCTCGTCCCCTCGCTCCGACGCGCGGTGGGATCCCGGGCCGGCGGGCCGGAGGACGAGGAGACCGAGCGCCTGCTGTCCGAGCTGGCCGAGAGCCAGCGGGAGCACTACTTCGTGCTCCGGGACCTGCGTGACTCCATCCTCGAGAACTACCGGAAGCTCCCCGGCGGAGGGGTGCTGGCCGCCTCCAGCGAGGCTCAGCTCGCGGCCCTGCTCAGCGCCTTCCTGCGCCTGCTGTCCACGCTCAACGACCACCGGCGCTACCTCGGCATCGCCGACCGGGAGGCCATCCGCCGGGAGCTGTCGCTCCTCGAGTCCGAGCTGGGCACGCAGGACAACCCGCGGCTCCGCGAGGTCCAGGAGAAGCGGGCCGACATCCTCCGGCGCCGGCTGGAGCGGTTCGGCCAGGCCGAGGAGAGCCGGGCCGTGGTGAGTCACCAGCTGGCGAGCATCGAGGAGCTCATGCGTCTCACCCACGAGCAGTCGATCTCCATCCGTGACCCGGCGGCGGTCAGCGGGATGCTGGACGCGCTGGCGGCGGAGGTCACCGCCACCGAGCAGACGGTGCGCGAGCTCGAGCAGTTCCTCGACGTCGCCGAGGAGCCGGGAGCTCCTGCCGGCCACCGCACCCGGGTGCGCGAATGACTCCGGGCGTGCTCGCCGCGCGGCTGGCGGTGTGGGCGCACCAGCGCCTCCGGGCGTGGGTGGACCGACTCGCCCCGCCGGAGCTCCTGCTCGCCGAGCGCATCACCGGCGTCGCGCGCACCGCGCTGGCGGGGGCCCTGGTCTCGAGCGGGCTCGCGGAACGGCTGGACGACACGCCCCGCTCGGCCCGCGATCTCGTGGGGGACGGCGCGCTGGAGCTGGACGTCGCCCAGCGCATCCTGCGGGGCGCCGCGGCGGTGGGGCTCCTGGATCGGGGCGCCGGCGGCTTCCGGCGGAATCGCCTGACCCGGCTGCTCGATCCGGAAGGGTCGCGCACGCTCGGTCCGCTCGCGGCGTACTTCGCCTCGGCGTCGAACCTCCAGGCGTGGAGCCGCTTCCTCGACGCGGTCCGCGCGGGCGAGGTGCCCTTCCGCCGCGCGCATGGACGGGGCGTCTGGGAGCACCTGGCAGCGTCGGAGGAGGAGGGCGCGCGGTTCGCCCGGGCGATGGATGCCCTCACCCGGCTGGACGCCGAGACGGTGGTCCGGACGCCGGGATTCTCGGGCGTGGCAGGGCTCTGCGACGTGGCCGGTGGCACGGGCGCGCTGCTGGAGGCCGCGCTGCGGGCCCACCCCGGGCTGGAGGGAGTCCTGGTGGATGCGCCGGTCGTGGTGCAGCTGGCCCGCAGGCGCTTCGAGCGCTCGGGGCTCCTCGGGCGGGTCCGGCTCGAGCCGGCGGACGTCTTCGCCCGAGTCCCGGAGGGCCTCCCGGCATACGTACTCAAGGACGTGCTCCACGACTGGGACGACGCGCGGGCGCTCGCCCTGCTGGAGGTGGTGCGCCGGGCGATGCCTCCCGGCGCCCGGCTGCTGCTGGTGGAGGTCCTGCTGGAGGACGGTCCGGTGGATGCGCTCGCGGCGCTGGTGGATCTCCAGATGCTGGCCGTCACCGACGGTGGCCGCCAGCGATCGGTCGGCCAGCTCGCGGCGCTGCTCGGACGGGCGGGGTTCGGGCCCCCGGTGGTGCACCGGACGCGCACCGCGAACAGCGTGCTGGTGTCGCAGGCCGTGTAGAGTCCGGGGCCGCCATGGCCGACGTGCTGACGACCGACGAAGCGAGGGTCCGGTGGATCACCCTCAACCGCCCCGAGACCCGCAATGCGCTCACCACGCAGGTGAACGACGCGGTGCGCGCCGCGGTCGACTCCGCGCCCGGTGCCGGAGCGCGGGTCGTGGTGATCACCGGAGCGGGCGGAGCATTCAGCTCGGGACTGGATCTGCGCGTCGCCGCGGAGGAGGGGATGGATCCGGCGACGATCGAGTCGCGGATGCGCACCCACTTCCACGGGCTCGTCCGGGCCGTCCGCGCCTGCCCCCTTCCCACCATCGCGGTCGTGGACGGTCCCGCCGCCGGCTTCGGATGTGACCTGGCGCTGGCCTGCGACCTGCGGCTGATCTCGGACCGGGCGCGCTTCGGCGAGATCTTCGTCAAGCGCGGCCTCATGCCGGACGGAGGCGGCACCTGGATGCTGCCCCGGCTCGTCGGCCTCGGCCGCGCGCTGGAGCTGATGCTCACCGGCGAGCTGGTGGACGCCGCCGAGGCGCACCGGATCGGGCTGGCCAATCGCGTCTTCCCCGCGGCGCAGCTCGAGTCCGCGGCCTGGGACTTCGCCCGGACCCTCGCCGCCGGAGCGCCCCTGGTGCACCGCGCGGTGAAGGCCGCGGTGGAGGCGGCGAGTCACTCCACCCTCGACCAGGCCCTGGAGGGCGAGGTCCAAGGGCAGCTGAAGCTGCTGGCCTCGGCCGACTTCCAGGAGGGCGTCGTCGCCTTCCTGGAGAAGCGTCCGCCGGCGTTCAAGGGCGAGTGAAACTCGCGGCGGCCTCGAGGCCATCTGAGGCGGCGGCCCTGACAGAGACGCACACCGTCGCCTCGTTGACCCTCCGCTCGGCCGGTCGCTAGGCTTCCTGCCCGCGGTTGCTCCTCACACCCGTCCTCCCTTGACCAGCCCCTCGCCGAAGAAGCAACCGATCCCCTTCGGACGGTACCTGCTGCTCGACCGGATCAACATCGGCGGCATGGCCGAGGTCTGGCGCGGGAAGGTCTTCGGAGCCGGCGGCTTCGAGCGGCTGGTGGCGATCAAGCGGATCCTGCCCAACATCGCCGAGGACGAAGAGTTCATCTCGATGTTCCAGGACGAGGCGAAGATCAGCGTCCAGCTGACTCACGCCAACATCTGTCAGATCTACGAGCTGAACCGGATCGGCCCCAGCCTCTACATCGCGATGGAGTACGTCCCGGGCAAGGATCTCCGCTCCATCTTCGAGCGGGCGCGGAAGAAGGGCGAGCCGCCCCCGGTCCCGCTGGTCTGCTACGTCATCGGCAAGCTGTGCGAAGGGCTGGACTACGCGCACCGGAAGAAGGACCAGCACGGCCGCGATCTGAACGTCGTTCACCGTGACGTGTCGCCGCAGAACGTCCTCATCTCCTTCGAGGGCGAGGTCAAGGTCATCGACTTCGGCATCGCCAAGGCCGCGGGCAAGGTGACCAAGACCCAGGCCGGAATCCTGAAGGGGAAGTTCGGCTACATGAGCCCGGAGCAGATCCGCGGGCTCCCCCTGGACCGGAAGAGCGACGTCTTCGCCATCGGGGTGTGCCTCTACGAGCTGCTCACCGGCGAGCGGCTGTTCGTCGGCGAGAGCGATTTCCAGGTGCTGGAGAAGGTCCGCAAGGCCGAGGTGCTCCCGCCCTCCACCTACAACCGGAAGATCCCCGAGGCGCTGGAGCGCATCGTGCTCAAGGCGCTGGCCAAGGACCCCGCGGACCGCTTCCAGTACGCGAGCGAGCTCGCCGACGAGCTGCAGCGCTTCCTCATCACCTCGGACAGCATCTTCAGCCGCAAGGATCTGATGCAGTACATGAAGTCCACCTTCGCCGAGGAGGTGGAGCGCGAGCGAGCGCGGATGGCGGAGTACGCGGACATCAAGGCTCCCGAGGGGATGCTCGCCGAGGGGGGGCTGGGGGTACCGGTGCTCGCCCGCACCACCGGCCCGATCCTCGCCGCGGTTCCCACGCCGCCCTCCACCCCGGGAGTGGTGAAGAGCGCCTCGTTCCCGAAGCTCACCGCCGCCGCCCCGGTCGCCCAGCCGCGCGAGGACGAGGGCACCCTGGTGGTGGACAACAGCGAGGTGCTCGCCTCGGTCGAGGCGGCGCAGCCGGCGGTGCAGCCCATCGTCGGCTCCGACCCGCAGACCGATCCCGAGCGCTCCGCCGGCAGCTCGACCGACGAGCCCGAGCCCGCGGAGGACGGCCCCATCTCGCCGGTGGACGAGACCATCGTCCGGCATCGTCCCGGGGCGCCGACGCCGGTGCCCACCGAGCGCGGCTCCGCGGCGCCCCCGCCGCTTCCACCGAGGCCGAAGGCGGCCGTGCCGGTCGCCGAGGAGGCGCCTTCCGCCCCCTCGGCCGCGCCGCCCGAGTCGATCGCCGGCGTTCCGGTGCTCGCCAGCATCGGGGCCGCCCCCGTCGCGCCGCCGGTGGCCGCGAGCACCGCCCCACCGGACGGCGCCGTGGCCGGGGTGACGCCTTCGCTCGCTCCGGCCGACGTCGCTCCGATCGAGATCCCCGCGGCGCGGCCGGCGGCCGCCCCCGAGGTGGCGTCCCAACGCCAGCCACCGCCCGCCGCCTCCGGCGATTTTCCCTTCCTCTCACCCGCACTGTCAGCCAGCGGGTCCTCGCCCACCTCCGAGCTGGAGGCCCTGGACCGCGCCGCCGCGCAGGGGACGGCGAGGTCGGGCCGGCGGGTGTGGCCCTGGGCGCTCCTCGCCATCGTGGCCCTCGGGGCCGCGAGCGCCGCCTGGGTGCTGATCCAGGAGCCGGCGACCGGGCGGGTGGTGCTCGACGTGAGCCCGCCCGAGGCCCGTGGACGGGTGCGGCTCACGGTGGCCGGCGCCGACCTCGGTGTCCCGACCCACTGGCCGGTGGTCCAGAGCGTCCGCTCGGGGAAGGTGGAGATCCTCGCCTCGGCGGACGGGTTCAAGCCCGCGCTGGTGGAGACCACCGTCGGCCGCGGAAGCGCGCCCAGCTCGGTGCTGGTGGCGCTGCAGCGCGCGGCGACGGTGGCGCGCTTCACCGTCCTCCCCGAGCCTGACGACGCCGAGGTCCGTCTCGACGGTCAGGTGGTGAAGCGCTCGGGCACGCGCGGCTCCTTCGTGGGTGAGCTGGTGCCCGGCCAGGAGCACAGCCTGCAGATCCGCCGCGCGGGGTACCGGTCGGTGGACACCAAGGTGAGCGCCCGGAGCGCGGAGGAGCCGGTCGAGCTGCGCACTGCGCTCGAGCCGCTGGAGTTCGGGCTGCTGGTCTCGTCGACGCCCCCGGGCGCGGTGGTGTTCAGCGGAGAGCGGCTGCTGGGCGTCACGCCGCTCGCCACCCGGGTGCCGGCCACGGCCTCGGCGCTCACCTTCCGCAAGCGCTGCTTCGAGACCGCCCAGGTGCCGCTCCGGCTGCCGGAGCAGCCGGGCCCCCGGGTTCCGGTCCGAGCAGCGCTGCGCAAGGTGCCCGGCTGCCGGTAGGTCACGGCGCTCGGTAGATCGGGAGCCCTGTCGTCGGGGTGGGTCGGGGCCGCGGCATCCGTTAAAGTCCGCCCCGACGATGGCACCCCGCACCCGCAAGGCCACCGACCCGCTGGCCGACCTGCCGGCCTGGGCGCGGAAGCTCGCCCAGGCCTACTACACGAAGACCGTCAGCACGTTCCTGCTCCACGGAGCGGTGCGGGACCTCCAGCCGCTCGGACCCGCGGACGACCGCTCCTACGGCCCGCTGAAGCAGTTCCTCACCGACGAGCTCTTCGGCGGCCGGAGCCACGTGCTCCACTACGACCGCTCCAGCGGCATCCGGGCCGCCACACCCGACTCCCAGAAGGACTTCACCCGGAGCCTCTCCGCCTACGACACGCTCTACGGGACGGAATACGCGAAGGTCCTCCCACGAGACCCGGGTCGGGCGCTGCAGATCCTCGAGAACTACCTCCGGATGCGGCTGTCGGACGGGCAGTCGCTCGCGCTGATCATCGACTTCGCCGAGAGCCTGGCGCCCGGCGGGGAGATGGGCAGCCTCTCGGCGGAAGACCGGTTCGCGCTGGCCACGCTGGTCAAGTGGGCGAGCGATCCCCAGTTCCTCGCCGGGGACCTCTCCATCGTGCTCCTGGTGGAGAACCTGGCGGAGATCTCCGCCCGGCTGTCGCGCAACCCGTACGTCGCCAGCATCGAGCTGCCGCTGCCCGGCGAGGAGGAGCGGCAGGACTTCGTCCAGGTCAAGCTCCAGGGCAAGCGGCTGGCCTCCATCTCGGAGATCCCTGCCCCGGCGCTGGCCAAGATGAGCGCCGGGCTGTCGCGCATCAACCTGGATCGCATCCTCACCGAGGCGACGGAGCGCGAGGTGCGGATCACCCCCGAGCTCCTGAAGGAGAAGAAGAAGGAGATCATCCAGGCCGAGTGCCACGGGTTGCTGGAGTTCATCGAGCCGGCCCACACCCTGGACTCGGTGGCCGGACACGCCCGGGCGAAGGAGATGCTCCGGCAGGCGGCGGCGGCGCTGAAGAAGGGGCGCATCGAGGTGCTGCCCATGGGGTATCTGGTGTCCGGCCCGGTGGGCACGGGAAAGACCTTCCTCGCCACCTGCTTCGCCGGGGAGATCGGCATCCCCTGCGTGAAGTTCCTCAACTTCCGCAGCCAGTGGCAGGGCGTGACCGAGGCGAATCTGGAGAAGATCTTCAACCTCCTGAAGGCGCTGTGGCCGGTGGCGGTGATGGTCGACGAGGCGGACGCGTTCCTCGGCAACCGCGAGGCCTCCGGCGACTCGGGCACCTCGAGCCGGGTGTTCGCCTCCATCGCCTCGTTCATGGGCAACACCGAGTACCGGGGGAAGATCGTCTGGTTCCTCCTCACTGCCCGACCAGATCTCCTGCCGGTGGACCTCAAGCGGCAGGGGCGGGCGGAGGAGCACCTGGCGCTCTTCTATCCGCAGAACGACGCCGAGCGGGACGACCTGGCGCGCATCGTGGCCAGGAAGGTGAAGGTGCCGTTCTTCCCGAGCTTCGCCTCGCTGCTCCCCAAGGGCACGCAGATGTCCGGCGCGGACATCGAGGCGGTGCTGGTCCGCGCCAAGTTCCGGGCGCTGGCCGCGGGGCGCGAGGAGCCAACCGAGGAGGACGTCCGGGCGGTGGTGGCGGACTTCGTGCCCCCCAGCTACCCGCTGGAGATCGAGCTGCAGAACCTGGCCGCGGTGCAGGAGTGCACGAGCCGGGAGCTGTTGCCCGAGGTCTACCGGACGATGGAGCGCGACACCATCACCCGCCGGATCCGCGAGCTGAAGCTGCTTCTCGAGGAACGCTGAGCGACCCGGGAGGGCCGGGATGGGTCGCCCGGGTGACGTCGACGGGCGGAGGGACGGATGGAC
>DASROG010000159.1:0-2560 GCA_035646995.1 Myxococcaceae bacterium | reverse complement strand
GACTACGTACCGATGGTGAAGGACGTGGGGAGCATCGCCGTGGGCGGACCGGCGCTGGTGAAGAGCACGGTGGGCGAGGACGTGACCGAGCAGCAGCTCGGGGGGAGCAAGCTGCACAACGAGGCCTCGGGCGTCGCGGACGGTGAGTTCGCGGACGACGCGGCGTGCATCGCGGCGGTGCGGGAGTACCTGGGGTTCTTCCCGTCGCACTGTGGAGAGAAGCCGCCCCGGCGTCCGGCCGGCGACCCTGCGGACCGGCGCGACGAGTCACTGCTGACGGTGGTCCCGGACAACCCGCGCCAGGCGTTCGACATGCACAAGGTCATCCTGGCGATCGCGGATGACCGGAGGTTCTTCCCGCTGAAGCCGCGGTTCGCGCGCAACATCATCACCGGGCTGTGCCGGATCGACGGGTGGAGCGTGGGGGTGGTGGCGAGCAACTCGATGTTCCTGGGCGGAGTGCTGGACGTGGCGGCGTCGGACAAGGCGGCACGGTTCGTGGCGCTCTGTGACGCGTTCCAGATCCCCCTGCTCTTCCTGCAGGACGTGCCGGGGTTCATGGTGGGGACGAAGGCGGAGCAGTCGGGGTTGATCCGGCACGGGGCGCGGATGCTCCAGATGGTCTCGAGCGCGGCGGTGCCGAAGCTCACGGTGGTCGTCCGGAAGGGCTTCGGCGCCGGGTACTACGTCATGAGCGGGCGGGCCTACGAGCCGGACCTGCTCGTCGCCTGGCCGGACGCCGAGATCGGGATCATGGGCGCCGAGGGGCTGGTCTCGATCGGGGCGAAGAAGCTCCTCGACCAGGCGGAGAGCCCGGAGGCAGCGAAGGCGATGAAGGAGGAGCTCGCGGGCGGGTTACGGCCTCACGTCCGCATCGACCGCGCCGCCGCACTGGCGATGGTCGACGACGTCATCGACCCGCGTGACACCCGGAAGGTGCTGTCGGTGGCGCTCCAGAGAACGGCGGCCAAGCAGCTCGAGCGCCCGTGGCGGCGCCGCGAGGTGCCCCCGTTGTAGAGGAGCGCGTCGTGATCGCTCCGTCGAGGATCTCCGGTCCGGATCAATCCTCGGTGGACAGGGCATCCTGGACTTCGGTGAGGAAATACTCCCCGAAGCTGTCGGCGAGCGTCACCGGGTCCTCGAACTCGGAGGAGAGCTGGACCACCGGCGCCTCGCCGCTCGCGTCCGGGTGCCCGGTGTCGAGGCAGTCGTGTGAGCCGTCACCCAGCGTGCCGATCAGGATGTAGCGCGGGTCGAGCCCGTTCCGGCGGGCCTCCAGCGTGAGGGCGATCGCATCCGGGACCCGCGCGTCGTCGAAGTCGTCGTCGACCAGACCGTAGACCTCGAACCCGCCGATGTCGCCGGCACCCAGGTCGAGCAGGAATTGCCGGTAGCTCGGCGGGAAGCGGACGCCGAGCGCGGCCTCGGCGCGGGCCACCAGTGACTCGGGCTCCGGCCCCACGAAGTCTCCCCCGCCGCCCTTTTCGATCAGCTCCCGGGCACGCCGGTACCTCTCCAGGCTCATTCTCCCGTCGAGCCTAGCTGAGCCTGTCCGCTTCCGGGACGGTTCTTCCCAGCAGCCCGACGTTCTGGCGGCCTCTTGCGTCCCCCGGAGAACGCGAATCGGCTGGCACGTCTGTTGAAGTGTCGGACTCCGTGCTCCTCTCGCGCCTCCGCTCCGCCGTCCGGCCGCTGCTCGCGCGACCGGGCTTCTCCGCGGTCCTTGTCCTCACCCTCGCGCTGGGCATCGGGCTGAACACCGCCATCTACACGGTGCTCGACGCGGCGCTGATCCGCACCCTGCCCTTCCGCTCACCCGAGCGGCTGGTGCGCGTCGACCAGGTCCAGCTCGACCACCAGGGGCGCACCTTCGGGTACTCCTGGCCGGGGTTGATGGAGCTGCGCGAGCGGCCGGACGTCTTCTCCGGGGTGGCGGCCTACAACGACCACACCCTCCCGGTCCGCCTCGGTGAGCGAACGGAGATGGTTCCCACCGCGGCGGTGACCGGAAACTTCCTCGAGGTGCTCGGGGCCCATCCCCTGCTCGGCCGCGACTTCAGGCCCGAGGAGGAAGGGCTCCAGGCACCGCCGCTGGCGATGGTCGCCCATTCGTTCTGGCGGGATCGGCTCGGGGCGGACCCGGGCGTCGTCGGCCGGAGCATCACCGTGGAGGGGAAGCCGTACACCGTGGTGGCCGTCCTCCGCCCGGACTTCCGCTGGCCCGGGGTGGAGGCCGCACCCGGCGCCGCGCACGGCGTTCCGGAGATCCTCCTCACCATCGTTCCTCCCGGCGACACCGCGACCCGGCGGAACGCGAGCTGGCTCGGTGTCGTCGCCCGGCTCCGGGACGGGATCTCGCTCGACCAGGCGCGGACACGCCTCGACGCGCTCGCCGCGCGCCTGCGGGCCGACTTCCCGGTGGACCAGCTGCACGTCGGCGTCCAGGCCGTGCCGCTCCGCGACGCGCAGGTCGGCTCGATTCGACCGGTCCTCCTCGTCCTCTGGGGCGCAGTGGTGCTGCTCCTGGTGCTCACCTGCGCCAACGTGGCCAACCTCCTGC
>DASROG010000158.1:0-2184 GCA_035646995.1 Myxococcaceae bacterium | reverse complement strand
GTTGGCCCCCTTGCCGAGATGACCCGGCTGGGGCTGCCGGTCCCGCCGGGTTTCACCGTGACCACCGAGGCCTGCCGGGCCTTCCTCCGGACCGGGAGCTGGCCCCGGCGCCTGTGGGAGGAGGAGGTGGTGGCGCTTCGGGAGCTGGAGGTCCGTACCGGAAAGCGCTTCGGAGACCCGTCGAATCCCTTGCTCGTCTCCTGCCGCTCGGGCGCGAAGTTCTCGATGCCGGGGATGATGGACACCGTCCTCAACATCGGCCTGAACGCCGGGACGGTGGAGGGCCTCGCCCGGCTCACCGCCGACCCGCGCTTCGCCTGGGACGCGTACCGCCGTCTCATCCAGATGTACGGGACGGTGGTGCTGGGGGTGCGCGACGAACCGTTCGAGCAGGTCCTCGCCGAGTGGCGCGCCCGGCGCGGCGTGGAGAACGATGCCGACCTCGGCGCGGACGACCTCCGCACCATCGCCGGGCGCTTCCGGGAGATCATCGGCGAGCAGTCCGGCCGCGAGTTCCCCGACGATCCGCTCGAGCAGCTGCGGCTGGCCACGGAGGCGGTGTTTCGCTCCTGGCAGGGCAAGCGGGCCCAGGACTACCGGAAGGCGGCCGGCATCCCCGACGACCTCGGGACCGCGGTGAACATCGTGGCCATGGTGTTCGGCAACATGGGGAAGGGCTCGGCCACCGGGGTGGCCACCACCCGGAACGTCTCCACCGGCGAGGACGCGCTGGAGGGCGACTACCTCCTCAACGCCCAGGGCGAGGACGTGGTGGCCGGCATCCGGGCCACCCAGCCCATCGCCCAGCTGGCAGAGGACATGCCCGAGGCCTTCACCGAGCTGCAGCGCATCGCCCGATTGCTGGAACGGCACTACCGCGAGGTGCAGGACATCGAGTTCACCGTGGAGCGGGGCACGCTGTGGATGCTCCAGACCCGCGACGCCAAGCGCACCGCCCGCGCCGCGGTGAAGATCGCCGTGGACCTGGCGAAGGAGAAGCTCATCACCCGGGAAGAGGCCGTGCTCCGGGTGACGCCGGAGCACGTGGACTTCTTCCTCCACCCCCAGTTCGACCCGGAGTCGATGCGGGCGGCGCGGGCCGAGCGGCGCCTCCTGGCCAGCGGGCTCAACGTCTCCCCGGGTGCCGCCGTGGGCCAGCTGGCGTTCGACGCCGACACCGCCGAGCGCTGGGCGAAGGAGGAGAAGAAGGCGGTGGTGATGATCCGGGCCGAGACCAAGCCGGACGACGTCCACGGCATGCTCGCCGCTCGCGGCATCCTCACCAGCCGCGGAGGCAGGACCAGCCACGCCGCGCTGGTGGCCCGTCAGTTCGGGAAGCCGGCCGTGGTGGGGGTCATGGCCCTGGAGGTGGACGCGGAGAAGCGGGAGGCCACCCTCAAGCGGTCCAGCACCGTGCTGCGCGAGGGGGACTGGGTCTCCATCGACGGGACGACGGGAGAGGTGTTCCTCGGCCAGGTGGAGACGATGCAGCCCTCCCTCGACGACCCGGCGCTCATCGAGCTGCTCGGGTGGGCGGACCGCTTCCGCCGCCTGGGGGTGTGGGCCAACGCCGACTACCCGCGGGACGCCGAGCGGGCCCGCGCCCTGGGGGCGGAGGGCATCGGCCTGTGCCGCACCGAGCACATGTTCTTCGAGACCGACCGGCTACCGCTGGTGCAGACCCTCATCATCTCCCGCTCGGAGGAGGAGCGTACCGAGGTCCTCCGCAAGCTCCTGCCGCTGCAGCGGGCGGACTTCGAGGGCCTCTTCCGGGCCATGGACGGACAGCCGGTCACCATCCGGCTCATCGATCCACCGCTCCACGAGTTTCTCCCGGCGCACGACTTGCTGATCCGGGAAGTCACCGAGCTGGAGACCCGGCTCGAGCTGCGCTCCGGGAACGCGCAGGACCAGACCCGGGACCTGGAGGGCAAGCGCCGGATGCTCGGGGCGGTGGAGCGGCTCCGGGAGATGAACCCCATGCTTGGGCTTCGCGGCGTGCGCCTGGGCATCCACATGCCGGGCCTGGTGCGGATGCAAGTCCGCGCCATCTTCGAGGCGGCATGCAACGTGGCCGAGGCGGGGGTCGATGTATTCCCGAAGATCATGATCCCCCTGGTCACCCACGGGAACGAGCTGCGCTGGGAGCAGAAGGCGCTGGAGGAGGAGGCCCGGAAGGTGATG
>DASROG010000157.1:0-6822 GCA_035646995.1 Myxococcaceae bacterium | reverse complement strand
GGCGCGCTGCACGCCATCGGCGAGGTGGCGGACTTCCGCCGGTTCCGTTCGCCGCTGGTGCGGTGGATGGCCCGCTTCCGGACGCGGGTGGGGCGCGCGGCATGAGCACCCTGACGACGGTCGTCCTCGTCTGGACCGTTGCCGCCGCCGTGTTCAGCGCGGTGACGCTGGCCCGCGTTCTCCGCCAGCGCGCGGCCACGGCGGCTCGACCCGTCCCGCCGCTGCTCCTCCTCCGTCCGCTGGACGAGCCGACCGAGGCCGAGCTGCGCAACCTCGCCCTCCCGCTCCCGGAGGATCTGCCGGTGCGCCAGGTCATCCTGTCGCCCTACCGGCCACGGCTCGCCGAGGGCGTGGAGTGGCACTACTCGGATCCGCCCTGCCTCAACCGGAAGGTGGGGCACGTGCTCTACGCGCTGGACACGCTCCGTCGCGGCGAACAGCAGATCCTGGTGGTGGACGCCGACGTGGCGGTGGACCGGGCTCTCCTGGAGGACCTCTCCTCCGCGCTCTCGGGGGGCACGGCCCTCGCCACGGCGGCACCGGTTCCCGAGGGTGGGACCGGGCTCGGCGCGGCGGCGCTGCGCGGTCTGCTCCGGTCGAGCCAGCACAGCTTCGTCGCCCTCGACCTCATGTCCGCCGGCTCCAAGGCCATCTGTGGCAAGGCGCTCGGTCTCTCCGGCGCGGCGCTCGAGGCGCTCCGCGGGCTCGCCGGCCACATCGGCGAGGACCTGGAGCTGGCGCGGTTCCTCCACGTCCGGGGACTTCCGCTCACCCGGGTCGCGGCGCCGGCGCGCATGCCACTGGGACGGGTGGAGCTCCCGGGCGTCGTCCGCCGGATCCGCCGGTGGATGCAGGTGCTCCGGGCCCACCGGCCGGGGCTGTGGCCCACGGTGCCGGTCCTCCTCGCGCCGACGCCGCTGCTCCTGGCCCTCGCCGTCTGGGCGGGCTCTCCGGCGGTGGTGACCGCGCTGGCGGTGCTCCTGGCCCTGCGCATTACGCTCGGGCTCGCGCTCTCCCGCGGCACGCCCGACGCGATCGACGGCGGCTGGGAGTGGCTCCTCGGCGAGGCCACCCTGCTCGCGGCCTGGATGGGGTCGCTCGCCGGGCGCACCGTGGACTGGCGGGGACGCTGCTTCACCCTCCTCCGCGGCGGGCGCATGGAGCGCACCGTTCCGGGAGGCGAGTCGTGACCTACGCGTGCTTCCTGGGCCTGTTCGTCGCCCTTCCGCTCGTCGTGCTCCTCACCCTGTGGTGGCGGGAGACGGTGAAGCGGCTGCCGTGGAAGGGCCTGGTGCTGCTGCTGCTCGTCGCCTACCTGACCACCGCTCCCTGGGACAACGTGGCCGTGAAGCACGGGCTCTGGAGCTTCCCCGAGGGGAAGACCTGGGGCATCCGCCTGGGGTACCTCCCGCTCGAGGAGTACCTCTTCTTCGGCCTGCAGACGCTGCTCACCGGCCTCTTGGCCGGGAGGCGCCTGCTCCGGCTGCGCGCTCGCGGGGTGGCGGCATGAACGGGCCCACCGCGTACCTGGTCCATCTGCTGGCCTGGTCGCTCCCGGTGCTCATGATGCAGCTCGCGCTCGTCGGGTGGCGTTACCGCGAGCACACCACCGCGGTGCTCCGTGCCGTCCTTCCCCCGGCGCTGGGGGTGACCGCCTGGCTCGTCGCCGGCGACCACCTCGCGATCCGGGCGGGCATCTGGCAGTTCGGCGAGGGGAAGCACCTCGGGATCCACCTCGGCGCCGTGCCCATCGAGGAGGCGCTGTTCTTCCTCGTCACCAACCTCCTGGTGGTGCTCGGGCTGGCGCTCTTCTGGCCGCGCACCGCCGAGGCGGCGGGCACCCGCGGCGGCCCGGCGGGGGTGACGCCGTGATCCCGGCTTGCAAGGGCTGCCTGCGCGAGCACCTGGTGGACGCCTATGTCCGGCGGAAGGTGCGCGCCTCCTTCCGCGGCGTGTGGCTCCGGGGAGAGCTGCCCCCGGCGGAGGGTGGGCTCCTGGTCTACGTGAACCACGGCAACTGGTGGGACGGCTTCGTGTTGCACCAGCTGGGGAAGGGCGCGGGTTGGGACGGTTATGCGCTGATGGAGGAGCGGAACCTCGCCCGCTACCCCTTCCTCCGACACATCGGCGCGTTCTCGGTGCGCCGCGGGGAAGCCGTCTCGTCTGTGGAGTCGCTGCGCTACGCCCGGAGCCTCCTCCGGCAGCCGGACGCCGCGGTCTTCGTCTTCCCCGAGGGAGAGCAGCGTCCACCCGGCGAGCTGCCGCTGCGGCTCGAGCGGGGCGTGGAGACGCTCGCCCGGATGAGCCGGGTGCAGTGCCTTCCCGTATCCATCCGCTACGCCTTCTTCGAGCACGAGCGCCCCGATGTGCTCCTCGACGTGGGGGCGCCCCACCCCCCGCTGCGGCTGGGCGATTACCAGCGGCGGCTGGAGGAGCGGGTGGTGGCCCTGCAGTCGGTGACCCGGCTCGACGGATTCCACCGACTGCTGCAGGGACGCCGCGGCGTGGCCGAGCGATGGGACGCGGTGCGCGGGCTGGGCGAGGGCGAGCGATGAGCCTGCGGATCCGCACCATCGCCCGCCTCACCGGGGTCCGCGCGGGGACGCTCCGGGCCTGGGAGCGGCGCTACGGCTTTCCCCGGCCGGCCCGAGGAGAGAACAACTACCGGGTCTACTCGCGCGAAGAGGTGGAGGCGGTGCGGCGGGTGGCGCAGCTGCTCCAGGAGGGCTTCTCCACCTCCGAGGCCATCGAGCAGGTGCGGCGGGTTCCTCTGGGCGAGCTGCCCATCGACGCCCAGCTCCGGGAGCGCTTCTGGTCGGCGGTGGCGGTGCTGGACACCCAGGCGGCGGACAAGGTGCTCGGGGAGGCCTCGGTGGTGATGACGCCCCTGGCGCTCTGCGAGGGTTTCCTCCTGCCGCTCCTGCGGGAGATGGCCGACCGGCTGGACGTCGCCCGCGAACACCTGGCCTCGGCGCTGGTACGGCAGCGGCTCCGCAGCCTGGTGCTCGCGCCGGGTCCGGCCACGGGGCCGCGCGCGGTCCTGGCCTGCCCGACCGGAGAGAGTCACGAGGGCGGGTTGCTCGGGCTCGGCGTGCACCTCAGGCACATGGGCTGGCGGTTGGCGATGCTCGGGGCGGACACGCCCGTGGACGCGATCGCCGGCGCCGCACGGACGCTGGAGGCAGACGTGGTGGGCCTCTCGCTGGTGACGTTCCGGCCCGCGGCGGAGCTCGAGTCCACCGTCGCCGAGGTGGTGCGCGCGGTCAGCTGCCCGGTGGCGGTCGGCGGCCCGGCGGCCAAGGACCACGTTCGCCGGGTGCTGGCGGCCGGCGCACACTTCGTCGAGAACGCCCAGGACGTCTCCGAGGTGGCGTCGGCCCGGCTACGGGCCCTGGCCCCCTGACCGCGGGCTCCGCCGTGAGGCCCGCGCCGCATGCGGGTCTGCTACGAAGGCGGTCATGGCGAACCGGGTGGTGCTGGTGACCGGAGGCTCCCGTGGGTTGGGCCGAGCGGTGTGCCTTCTGCTCGCCCGCGAGGGCTGGGACGTGGTGGCGACCTACCGCCGGGACGAGGAGGCGGCGCGCTCGCTCGAGGCGGAGGTGACGGCAGTCGGCCGGAGGGCGCTGCTCCTCCGGGCGGACCAGCTCGAGCCGGAGAGCCTGGAGCAGGTGCTCGCCCGGACGAAGGAGACCTTCGGGGGCCTGGACGCGGTGGTGGCCAACGCGGCGAGCACCGCGTTCCTGCCCCTGATGACCATGAAGCCCCACCAGATGGACAAGACCTTCGCCGTCACCGTGAAGAGCTTCGTCCTCCTCGCCCAGCTCGCGGTGCCGCTGATGCAGGGACGCGCCGGGGCGAGCATCGTCGCCGTGTCCGGGATGGACAGCCGGATGCCGATGCCGTTCCACGGCTTCCTCGGGGCGATGAAGGGCGCCATGGAGGTGCTGGTGAAGTACCTCGCCGCCGAGCTGGCCGCGGACCGGATCCGGGTCAACGCGGTGAACCCCGGGTACATCGACACCGACAGCTCGCGCTTCTACATGGGCACGGCCTGGGACCTGCTGACCGAGAACGTGGAGGCGCAGGTTCCCTCGGGACGGGTGGCGAGTCCCGAGGAGATCGCCCGGCCCATCGCCTGGCTCCTCTCCGAGGCGGCCGGCTATGTGAACGGCGCCACCCTGGTGGTGGACGGTGGGCTCGAGGTGGCCTACGGCATGGCCCTGGGTGCGCGCATCGCGGCGAAGACGTGAGCGGCCGCCCGTCGCCGGCGAGCGCAGCCGTCACCGTCGTGTTCTGGGTGGTGGTGGCACTGACGATGCCCGTGCTCTTCGTGATGGCGACGCTGATCTTCGCCGTCACCGCGCCCTTCGACCCGGACCGGCGGGTGCTCCACGCCTTCGTCTGCCGGACCTGCCACGCCTACCTGCACCTGAACCCGCTCTGGCGGGTCCGGGTGGAGGGGCGGGAGCGAATTCCGCGGGGCGCGTCGGTCCTGGTGGTGAACCACCAGTCCCTGGCCGACGTCGCGGCGTGCATGGGGCTCCACCGGCCCTTCAAGTTCGTCTCCAAGGCCTCGCTGTTCTCGCTCCCACTGGTGGGCTGGGCCATGCGGATGCTGCGCTACGTGCGCCTCGAGCGGGGACGGCCCCACTCGACGCGGGCCATGCTCGAGGACTGCCGGGGCTGGCTCCGGCGGGGGATGGCGGTGGTGATGTTTCCCGAGGGGACCTACGCGCCGGGCGAGGCGCTCCTCCACTTCAAGCCCGGGGCGTTCCTGCTCGCCCGCGACGAGCGCGTCCCGCTGGTGCCGGTGCTCCTCTCCGGGACTCGGGACCTCGTGCTCGGGGATGGCCCGTGGATGGCGCCCCGGGTGGAGATCCGGGTCCGGGTGCTCGACCCGATCGACTACCCCGCCGGTGCCGACGCGCTGCACGTCGCGGCCGAGATGCGCAAGCGCTTCGCCCGCGAGCTCGGACGGCCGGCTTGAGCTCTCACTCCCCCGTGCACCGCGAGTAGCTGGGCGTGCTGACGCAGGTCGTGGTGCCGTCACTGGCCAGGTTCATGTTCTGTCCGGGAGTGAGGCCCTCGTAGTGCTTGCTCCAGGCCTGGCGCCCGCTGCCGCCGCGGTGTGCGCGCGCCAAGAGCATGAGGTTTCCCAGTGGAGGGCCTCCCTCCAGCCCGTAGTTCCCCTGCGCGTCCACCCACCAGCGGCCGGGCAGCACCTGTCCGATGAGCTGCTGGAGCCCCATGACGTCGAGCGGGTGCAGCTCGCGACCGTTCACGAAGACGCCGGTGAGCGTTCCCTGGCCACCGCCCGAGGCGTCCCCCGGGAGCGGCCCGCCCAGGGTCAGGCCCGGTGGAAGAAAGGCCAGCGCGGGTCCGCCCCACCGTCCCGAGGCGCCGGTACGCGGGTCGTACCAGTACGCGCCGTCGTCGAGCCGGCCCACCCCGCGCTCGAGACGCTCGAGGGTGTTGAGCTCCGACGTGCCGAGGAGCCGACCGTTGAAGCGGACCTTCCGGGTCGCCTGGGCCTGCTTCTTGGGTGCGTTCTCGTCGGCGGCGACCGGAGCGGAGGTGAGGAGTAACACGAGCACGAGGGCCGTTCGCATGGGGCCTCCCGGGGGCAGGGGGTGCTGCCGGCAGAGACGTCGACCGACCACGATTCTGCTCTTCCCTGGAGCCGGAGTCCCCTGCCGGGGCGCCGACGCGAAGCTCTTGCACCGGGGGCGGCCGGCGGCGCGCCTCCGCCCGTCTCCTCCGGGTCAGAGCTCGATGCGCGGCTCGTCTGGGTTCGGCTTGAAGAGCAGCACGGTGCGGCCGAGCACCTGGGCCACCTCGGACCCGGTGCCGGCGGCGAGCGCCCCGGCCTGCTCCTTCCGGGTCTCCCGGTCTTCCGAGACGAGCTTCACCTTCACCAGCTCGTGGTCCCACAGCGCCTGCTCCAGCGCGGCGAGGACGCCCGCGGAAACTCCCTCGTGCCCCACCTGCACCACGACGGCGAGGTGATGCCCGAGGGCCCGGAGCTTGCGCCGCTGCTTCCCATCGAGGCTCATCTCACTTCTGTCCGGTGGCGATGCGGATCTCGCGCTGCGCGTTCACGTGCTGCGGATCCAGCGTCACGCAGCGCTTGAAGTGCTTGAGCGCGGTCGCCGGGTCCCCGGTGAGCTTGTGGAGCTGGCCGATGAAGTAGTGCGCCGGGGCGCAGCGCTCGTTGAGCTTCAGCGACTGGTTCAGGTCCCGGAGCGCCTCCACCATGGCGACCTTCTTGTCCGGGAGGGTGAAGAACCGCGCGTACCCGCGCCAGGCGTAGAACTCGCCTTCCCGGGGGTTGGCGGCGATGGCGTCGTCGAAGGTCTTCACCGCCTCGGGGAACCGCCGGGCCCGCACCAGCGCGGTTCCCTTGTTGAAGGTCTCCTCGGCCAGGAGCACCGACTGCACGTCCACCTCCGCCGCGCCGCCTTCGGCGAGCCTCTCCCGGTACCGGGCGCGCGAGGCGTCGTCGGACAGGATCCGGTTCGCCTCGCCGATGGCGGCGAAGATCTCCGCCTTGGCCTTGCCCAGCTCCGGCGGAGCATCCGGTGGCACGGTGTCGGGGTGAAACTTCTTGGCGAGCTTGAAATATGCCGCCTTGATCAGGCCCGCGTCCGCGGTGTCCGGCAGTCCGAGCAACTGGAAGTGGTTCTCGTTCCGAATCCGCTCCAGCCGGGCGTGCAGCTCGCGGAGCTCTGCGGCGAACCCGGGCGACGGTGGCCGCGAGGGCGGCGCCGGCGCCTGCCGCTGGCGCCGCGGGCTTCCGTCCCGGGCTCGAGGCCGGGACGGAAG
>DASROG010000156.1:0-3842 GCA_035646995.1 Myxococcaceae bacterium | reverse complement strand
GTCCCCTCGAGCAGGCACATCCCCGGGTACACCTGCGCGGTGTCCGGTGTCGGCATGTTGGGCGAGGGCGGGATGAAGGGAAGCCCGGTGTCCGCCCAGCGCATCTTCCGCGACCAGCCCAGACAGGGGACGACGGCGAGGTCGCAGCCGAACCGCTCCTCGGCGTTGAGCAGGCGGGCCAGCTCTCCGACCGTCATCCCGTGCCGATTGGGCAGCGGGTACAGGCCGACGAAGCTCCGGAAGCCGGGCTCCACCAGGTTGCCCTCCACCCGCTCACCGCCGAGCGGGTTCGGCCGGTCCAGCACGACGAAGCGCACGCCTGCCTTCGCGCAGGCCTCCATCGCCAGCGCCATCGTGTAGACGTAGGTGTAGTAGCGCGCGCCGACGTCCTGGATGTCGAAGACGACGGCGTCCAGGCCGTCGAGCCACTCGGGGCGCGGCCGCAGCGAGTCCACCGTGCTCCCGTAGAGCGAGTACATCGGCACGCCCGTCCGTGGGTCCCTCGCCTCGTCCACCGCCTCCATGTACTGGACCTCGCCCCGGACGCCGTGCTCGGGCCCGAAGAGCGCCGCGAGCGTCACGCCCGGCGCTTCGTCGAGGAGATCGGCCAGGTGCCGGAACCGGGCATCCACGCTCGTCGGGTTGACGATCGCCCCCACCCGCAGCCCCCGCAGCGCGCGGAACTGCTCCTGCTCCCACACGTCCAGCCCGGTCCTGACCCGCATGGCCGCGGATCGTACCCCGTCACGCGGACGACCCCGAGCTTCCGGGAACCGGCCTTGCGGAACCGGGGTCCTCGGTGGATGTGCGAGGAACGGTCTCTGCCCCGCCGGACCGGGGGCGGAGCCTCGCTCAGTGGCGGGAGGCGCTCAGCGAGCGCATCGCCTTCTTCTGAGGCTCGAGGGACTTGAGGAGTGCCGTGGCCTGCTTCTGCTTGCCGGTGCGGCCGTAGAAGTCGGCCAGGGCCCGGGTGACGACCGTGTTCTTCGGCTGCGCGCGGTGGAGGTCGTTCAACGTCTTCTCGGCCTGGGGTACCTGGCCCGACTTCTCCTGCACGGAGGCGAGCTGGAGCTTCAGCCCGGTGTCCCCCTCGCCGGCGCCCATGAGGTAGCGGAGCTCCTTTTCCGCCTCCGCCCAGTCGCCGGCACGTTGCGCAAGCGCCGCCAGCCGCCGGTGCGCGTCCAGGTAGTCCACCCGGAGCCCGATGGCCTTGCGCTGCGCCTCCCGCGCGCCCTGGATGTCCCCGCGCTCCTCCTGCAGAACGCCCCAGAGGTGCAGCGCGCGTGGGTTGTCCGGCGCCAGGGAGTAGGCCCAGCGGAGATGCCAGTCCACCGTCTCCAGCCCGGTCCCGAGCTTCAGGCCCAGCCGCGCCGCCTCGAGGTGACCGTACGGAGACCGGGGCTCGTTCTGGGCCCACCATTCGGCCCAGGCGAGGGCGCCGGTGTCGTTCCCCGCCCCCTCGTATGCGGCGATCTCCTCCTGCGGCGTCGCGCCCAGGAGGATGCCGACCACCAACGCCGCGCTCGCCGCCATCATCTCGGTCCAGGATGGTACCGAAGCGAGCGACGGGCGCTCAACTCGCTTGACCCGGGCACCCGCGAGCCGACAGAACGTCGCGCCGTGCATTTCTCTCCCCGGACCCTGGAGGACCTCGCATTTCCCGAGGTTCTGGCCGCCCTCGGCCAGCGCTGCCGGACCGCGGCGGGACGCACCCGTGCGCTCACCCGTTCATTCCTCGACGACGCCTCCGCGGTCCGGGACGCGCTGGCCCGGGTGGACGAGGCGCGTGCCTTGCTCCAGGCCCAGGTCAGCCTTCCTCTCGGAGGCGTGGCCGACGTCCGCGGCTCGATCGAGCGCGCCGAGAAGGGCGGCCTGCTCGAGCCGAAGGAGCTGACCGCCTGTGCGCAGACGCTGTTCGCCTTCAGCCGCACCCGCGAGGCGCTCGCCGAGAGGTCGGGGCTCGTGCCTCGCCTCGCCTTCGTGGGCCAGCGGCTTCCCGATCTGGAGAAGCTCGCGGTGCGCATCGACCGCTGCTTCGAGGCCGACGGGGAGGTCTCCGAGCGCGCCAGCCCCGCCCTGAAGGAGGCCCGGGACCGGATCCGGGGCCTGCACCGGGCCATCAAGTCGCGCCTGGACGCGCTCCTTCACGACGAGAAGTTCCTGCTCAACCTGCGCGAGAGCTACTACACGCTGCGGAACAACCGGTACGTGGTGCCGGTGCTGGCCCAGGCCCGCGCCGAGGTGCCCGGCATCGTCCACAACGCCAGCCAGTCCGGGCAGACGCTGTTCGTCGAGCCGGAGTCGCTGGTGGGCATCGGCAACGACCTGGCCATCGCGCAGTCGGTGGCGCTGGAGGAGGAGCGCCGGGTGCTCCAGGAGCTGTCGGACGCGGTCGGCCGCGAGTCGGCCCGCGTCCTCGAGGGAGTGGAGGCGGCCGCCGAGCTCGACGAGGCCGAGGCGGCCGCGCAGCTCGGTGCGGACCTCGACTCCTCTACCCCGGTGGTGGACGAGGCCGACGGTCCGGTGGTGCTCCTCCAGCTCCGGCACCCGCTCCTGGTGCTCCGTGGCCGCGAGGTGGTGGCGAACGACGTCCGGCTGGAGGACGAGGTGCGGGCGCTGGTGATCTCCGGCCCGAACGCCGGCGGCAAGACGGTCACCCTGACCGCGGTGGGCCTGTGCGGGGTGCTGCTGCGGGCCGGGCTGCAGATCCCGGCCGCCGCCGGGTCCCGGGTCCCGCTGTTCACCTCGGTGCACTCGGCGGTGGGAGATGCGCAGGACATCGCCCAGGACCTCTCCACCTTCAGCGCCCACGTGCAGGAGCTGAAGCGAATCCTCGAGGCGGCGGGCCCGGGTGGGCTGGCCCTCATCGACGAGATCGCCGCGGACACCGATCCGCGGGAGGGGGCGGCGCTGGCCATCGCGGTGCTGGAGGAGCTCATCGGGCGCGGGGTCCGGGTTCTGGTCACCACTCACCTCGAGGAGCTGAAGGCGCTGACCCACGTGGACGGGCGCTTCCTCAACGCCCGGGTGGGCTTCGACAGCAAGCGGATGGCGCCCACCTACAAGCTGCAGCTCGGGGCGGCCGGCACCTCATCCGCGCTGGACCTCGCCTCCCGCATGGGACTCGCCCCGCACGTGGTGGACCGGGCACGGGCGCTGGCGCGCAGCTCGGGCGGTCCACTGGCCCAGGCGCTCTCCGCTGCCGAGGAGGAGCGACGCGCCCTCTCCGAGGAGCTCGATCGGGCGCGGGCGGCGACCGCGGCAGCCGAGGCCGGCGCCCGTGCCCTGGCCGCGGAGCGTGCGGAGTTCGCCGAGCAGCGAAGGGCCGAGGAGTCCGCCCACGCCGAGCGGCTCCGGGTCGAGTCCGAGAAGGCGCTGGCCGCGGTGTCTTCCCAGCTGGCCGACCTGCGCCAGCAGGTCTCGGTGGAGCGCGCCGAGGCGGCCCGGGCAGCGCTCGCGGCGCAGGCTGAGGCGGCCCGGAGCCGTGCGGAGGCACTGTCGCGGGAGAGCGTCCGCACCACGCTGGCACCGGCGCCGGACACGCTCCGGGTGGGCGACGTGGTGCACCACCTCGGACTTCGCCGCGACGTCACGGTGCTCGAGCTCGCGGGGGACGAGGTGCTCGTCTCCGCAGGAGCGCTGAAGATGCGCGTTCCCCGGGCCGAGCTGGCCGGAGCGCGGGACGAGCGGCCGCCGAGCCGTTTTCCCGCCTCCGACCGCGGCCGCGCCTCGCTCGACCGGGCGAGCAAGGCGGCGCCGCAAACGCTGGAGGCCCCTGCCCTCCGGGTGGACGTGCGCGGAATGCGGGCCGACGAGGCGGTGCGCGAGGTGGAGTCCTTCCT
>DASROG010000155.1:0-3445 GCA_035646995.1 Myxococcaceae bacterium | reverse complement strand
GGGACTGCTTCTCGCAGGCCACGAGGGCGAGCGCGATGGTCAGGAGCACGGCGGCGGTGCGGGCGATTCTCATGCGGTTCGTTGTCACCTCTGGGTTGTGCGCGGCGGGGTCAACCGACGCCGGGGTCCTTCTTCGCCTCGGAGTCGAGCATCGTCAACGTCTCGCGCGCCGCGGCCTGCTCCGCCTCCTTCTTGGAGCGCCCACGCGCCCGGGCGAAGAGCTCGGTTCCCACGGTGACCTCCACCTCGAAGGTCTTGGAGTGGTCCGGGCCCTCCTCGCTCACCACCCGGTAGCGAGGCGACTGCCGCAGCCGCGTCTGCACCAGCTCCTGGAGGCGGGTCTTCCAGTCCTCCCCGCTCTTTCCCTCGGCCACGCCCTGGAGCAGGTCTCCGAACAACCGGTCCACGACCGACAGCGCACCGGGAAGCCCGGCGCTCAGGTAGACCGCGCCGATGACCGCCTCGAGCGCGTCGGCGAGCACCGAGCTCTTGTCGCGTCCCCCGGTCATCTCCTCGCCCCGACCCATTCTCAAGAGACCTCCGAGCCCGAGGTGCCGGGCCACCCGGGCCAGGGTCTCCTCGTTGACCAGCAGTGCCCGGAGCTTGGACAGCTCGCCCTCGTCGGCGTCGGGGAAGCGCTCCATGAGCCGGTGGCTCACCGCCAGGTCCACCACCGCGTCACCGAGGAACTCCAGGCGCTCGTTGTCCGCGCCCTCGTCCCGGTGCTCGTTGACGTAGCTCTTGTGGGTCAACGCCGCGAGACCCTCCACCGGGTCCAGCGCCTCCAGCCCCAGCCGGTGGCAGAGGCCTTCGACGAGCACGGTATCGGAAGGGCGGCCGGGCGCAGGCATGGGTCAGGTCGAGAGTTGCCGGGCGAGGGTCTCGGCCAGGGCGTAGGGGTCGGCCTCACGCCGGGCGATGGAGAGGGCCACCTCGTCCAGCCGGCCCTTCTCCGCCTCGAGCCGGTCGAGCGCCGATTGAAGCAGCCGGTTGCGCAGCAGGGCGAGGAACTGCATGAGGGCCCGGGCCCTCTCGCGCTCGGCGCGTTGCCCGGTGCGCTCGAGGAACTCGCGGTGCCGGGCGATGGCCTCCATCACCGGGTCCAGCCCCTGGTCCCGGGCGGCGATGACCTTGAGGATGGGCGGCTCCCACTCGTCGGAGGGCGGAGGTGGCTCGGCCGCCCTTCCTGCGGCGCGGGTCTTCAGCCGGTGCTGGCGGTCGTGCTCCACCGCGGGCCGGCGGAGGGCGTGGCGGAGCTCGAGCATCTGCCGGAGCTCGCGCACCGTGCGGTCCGCCCCGTCCAGGTCCGACTTGTTGACGATGAAGACGTCCGCGACCTCGAGGATGCCGGCCTTGATGGCCTGGATGTCGTCGCCCATCCCGGGCACGGTGACCAGCAGGGTGGTGTGCGCCATCTGGGCGATGTCGATCTCGTCCTGGCCCACGCCCACCGTCTCCACCACGACGACGTCCTTTCCCATCGCGTCCATCACCCGGATGCAGTCGCCGGTGGCCCGGGAGAGTCCCCCGAGGGACCCACGCGTGGCCAGGGACCGGATGAAGACCCCGGGGTCGGAGGCGTGGGCCTGCATCCGGATGCGGTCCCCGAGGATCGCTCCCCCGCTGAAGGGGCTGGTGGGGTCCACCGCCAGGACGCCCACCGACTGGCCCTGGGCGCGGAACCGGGCGACCACCCGGTCGGTGAGGGTGGACTTCCCCGCTCCAGGCGAGCCGGTGATGCCGAGCACGTAGGCGCGACCCGTCCTGGGGAAGAGCGCCTGGAGGTCCGGGGTGGCCGCGGGGTCATCGTCGTCGATGCGGCGCATGAGGCGGCTGGCGGCGCGCACCTCGCCGGCGAGCACTCGGTCCACGAGCGAGGCCGTGCTCACGGAGCGTCTCCCTCCAGCCAGGAGATCTCCCCGGGCGAGACGCCGAGCGCGCGGGCGGCGACGTCGGCCACGCCCGGGAAGTCCTCCAGCTGGAAGTGATCCGCCCACTTCTTTCCATCGGGCCCGGCCAGGAGGCCCCGGAAGGTCCGGCCCCGCACCCGGGCGGCCACGAAGCGGTAACGCTCACCGCGGACGGTGAAGTCGGACACCAGCTCCAGCGCGCTGGTGGCGGGGAGCCGCGCGGCAGGGCCGAACCGTTCGGCCAGCTCGCCGTAACCGATGCCGCTCCCGGGGGCTGCAGCATCGCCGACCAGGGCGAGGAGGTGGGCCTGGAGGGCGGGAGCGTCGGCGAACTGGGACACGGCGAAGGGGGCGCCCACCTCGGAGCGGAGCATCGCGCCCGCGCGGTGGACCTCCCGGATCCGGAGCTTCCCCTGCTTGTCGGCGCCGAGCAGCACCCGGAGTCCCCCGACCTGGGTCTCGGCCCGGACCTCGAGCGAGCCGGGATCGACGCAGGGCTGGAGCCCGAGCGCCTCGAGCTGGCTGGCCATCGCCTCCAGCCGGGCCACGTGCTCGTCGAAGTCTGCGAGGAGGCGTGCCTCGAGCTCTGGAGCCTCGGTCAGCGCGTCCAAGGCGAGGGGCGGAAGCCCCACCAGCTCCGGAGGGTCCACCGGGATGAGCAGCTCCTCGGCCAGGGCGAGTGTGACCGCGGGCACCGGCCGGCGAGTCAGGGGATTGACCACCGAGCGCTGGAGCGGGAGCACGACCTCCGGGCCGGCCGAGCCCTCCTGCACCGTGAGCCCGAGCTGCGCCAGCCGTTCCGCTTCCATCGACACCTGGGGTCTCAGGCCTTGAGCAGCTCGCGGGAGATGACCGTGCGCTGCACCTCGCTGGTGCCCTCGCCGATCTCGCAGAGCTTGGCGTCGCGCAGGTACCGCTCCACGGGGAACTCCCGGGTGTAGCCGTAGCCGCCGTGGATCTGCACCGCCTTGTTGCATGCCCGGGTGGCGATCTCGCTGGCGAAGAGCTTGGCCATGCTGGCCTCGCGCCCGTAGGGGCGTCCCTGGTCGGCCAACACCGCCGCCCGGTGTACGAGGAGGCGCGCGGCCTGGAGGTCGGTCTGCATGTCGGCCAGCATCCACCGGATGGCCTCGAAGTCCCCGATGGGCTTGCCGAAGGCCCGCCGCTCCCTGGCATAGCGGGCGGATTCCTCGACGGCGCCCCGGGCGAGCCCGAGGGAGAGCGCGCCGATGGTGATGCGCCCCCGGTCGAGGATCTGCAGGGTGTTGATGAAGCCCATCCCCAGCTCGCCGAGCCGCTGGGAATCGGGGAGCTCGACGTGCTCGAGGATGAGCTCGCCGGTGTCCGAGCTGCGCATCCCGAGCTTCCCGTGGATCGCCCGCTGGCTGAAGCCCGGCAATCCCTTCTCCACGATGAAGGCGGTGATGCCCTTCTGGCGCTTGTCGGGCTCGGTGAGGGCGAGCACGACGAACACCTGGCCGACGGTGCCCTGGGTGATGAACATCTTGGTGCCGTTGAGCACCCAGCGGTCTCCC
>DASROG010000154.1:0-5150 GCA_035646995.1 Myxococcaceae bacterium | reverse complement strand
GCTCTCGCCGGAGCTGCGGCCCAGCGCGCGCTGCCCGGACGACTGGCTGCCGCGATTCTCGAACGACGGCCCGAAGCTTCCCTGCCGCTGGCCGTACGCGCCCGGCCCCTGCCCGCCGACCCCGAAGCGACTCTCGTCGCGCTCGTAGCCACCCTGGCCACCAACGCTGCTCGGGGAGTAGCTCCCCTGCCCCTGTCCGTACGGGCGGCCGGTCGTGCCCTGTCCGTAGCCGGCGCTCCCGCTGCCGCCCTGGTACCGTTCGTAGCTGCCGCCGGTGTCGCCGGTGGGACCGCCCCGGTAGCTCTGGCTCCGGTCGTCGCGCGAGCGCCCGAGGTCACTCCACTCACCCTGCCCACGCGCGTACTGCCCCGAACGGCCGGATTGCGCGCTGCCGGTGCGATAGCTGAACTGGTCGCGATCGCGCTGGTCGCGGGCCAGGTCCCGACGCCGCTCCCAGTCCTCGTCGCGACCCGCGAGGCGGTCCATCGCCTTCCGGAAGAAACGGCCGATCTTCTCGCCCGGGGTCTCGTCGTCGCGCCGGCCCACGTCGGGCCCGGCGGTGACACCCGACGTCGTCCCGCCCGCATTCCCCCGCTGGTCGGTGATGCCGTTGGGCGAGGGGTACGACGG
The DNA here is from genome assembly GCA_035646995.1 of Myxococcaceae bacterium. Classification (GTDB taxonomy): domain Bacteria; phylum Myxococcota; class Myxococcia; order Myxococcales; family Myxococcaceae; genus RPRB01. The sequence continues at coordinate 4,520 of DASROG010000154.1, read as the reverse complement.
GCTGTTCAGATTGCCTTCGGTGAGGCGGCTCTTGGGATCGTTGGTCGCCATGTCGGATTGCTCTCCTGGAAGGGGTCGAGCAACGACAATCGACATCGCAGACGGCACCGGCCATGCCCATCCGACCAATCACGGCGCCCGCTCCTGCAGCGGTCGGGCGGCTGCGCGACGCGTCAGGCGTAGCGGCGGTGGTCCACCATCAGGCAGCGATCCTGCACCACGTCGATGCCGGCGGCGGCCAGCCGGTCGGCCACGGCGTCGTTGCGGATCCCGGCCTGGAACCAGACCGCCTTCGGCTTCTTTGCCAGGATGTCGTCCAGGTGTGATTCGAGGTCCTTGGGGCGCCGGAAGACATCCACCAGGTCCAGCTCACCCGGCACGTCGACCAGCCGCCGGTAGACCGGGCGGCCGAGGATCTCCTTCACCTCCGGGTAGTAGACGGGGACGGGGACGACCTCGATTCCCACCGAGTGCAGGTATTCGGGCACGTAGAACGCGGGCTGGTCCGACTGCGCCTCGGTCTTGATGCCCAGCACCGCGACCCGGCGAATGCGCTTCACCAGGTCGCGAACGGCCTCCTCGGTCTCCAGACGATGCGGCGATGCCATGCCGCGGGACACTACCTCGCCCCGGTCAGGGATGCCGGATGGCCCGCTGGCGCACGGTGGCGCCAAGGGGCCCGAAGTTGACCGCCGGGGTGGCAGGGGGGCATGACACCCCTCGTGGACGACTTCTTCCCCGCCGCCGAGGGCTTGCTGGAGCAGATGATCTCCCAGCAGCGCGTCAAGGTGCTCCGGCTCGCACGCGAGGCGGTTCCCAACATCGGCCCCGAGGACGTGCTCAACCCGCATGATTTCCCGGAGCTCAAGGCCCATCCCACCTTCGAGTTCGAGGACGGTCTGCTCAGCGGCCTGGTCGCCGCCCAGGTCGCCCTCCGCGCCGAGCACCGGAGGCGGGCGGAGTCCTGAATGCGCAGCCTCGCCCTCCAGAGCAGCCGGGCACGCGCACTCCTGGCCGAGGGGCTGGGCTCGGAGCCTCCACGCCTCGACCTCGCCGCGTGCGCCGTCGCCGCGCTCGAGGACGAGGGGCTCGACCTCGGCCGGGTGCTGCACACGCTGGACTCGCTTGGCGCCCGGGTGCGGGCGCTGGAGCCGGACCGGCTCGACGCGCTCGGGCGTGCACAGGCGCTCCGGCGGGTCCTCGCCGACGAGGAAGGCTTCTGGGGAGACACCGACACCTATGACGCGCCGGAGAACAGCTTCCTCGACCGGGTGCTGGTCCGGAAGAAGGGGCTCCCGATCACCCTCGCGGTCGTCTACCTCGAGGTCGCGCGACGCGCCGGCGTCCCCCTGTTCGGCGTCTCCTTTCCCGGCCACTTCCTCGTCGCCTGCCCCTCCGAGGAGGGCAAGCTGGTGGTGGACCCGTTCCAGGGCGGGAAGATCCTGACCGAGGCCGGCTGCCAGGACCTCCTGGCGAAGGTCGCGCCCCAGGTGAGGTTCCAGCCCCGGCTGCTCTCCCCGGCGCCGGCGAAGGTCATCGTCTGGCGCATGCTCAACAACGTGAAGCGTTCGTGGCTGGAGCGCACGCAAGGGGAGCGCGCCGCGCGGGCGGTGGATCTCCTGCTGCAGCTCCACCCGGACCACCCGGGAGAGCTGCGTGCCCGGGCCACCATCCTCTCCGCGCTGGGCGCGTACCGCGCCGCGCTGGCGGACGTGGAGCGCTGCCTCGAGCTGTCGCCCGATGCTCCGGACCAGGCACAGCTCGAGCTGACCGCGCAGGCACTCCGCCACCGCCTGGAGTTCTTGAATTGAGCACCGGCTGGCGGACGCTCCGCCGCGGAGACGAGCGCGACCTCACCATCCTCCGCATCCGCGAGGACCTGGTGGCCGACCCGCTCGGGCGGCCACACCCGCGGGTGATCATCAGCGCGCCGGACTGGGTGCACGTGCTCGCCCTGACCTCCGAGGGGCAGGTGGTGCTGGTGCGCCAGTTCCGCGCCGGAATTCACGGCGAGACCCTGGAGTTCCCGGGCGGCATGGTGGACGCGGGTGAGACGCCGGCCGAGGCCGCGGCGCGGGAGCTCGAGGAGGAGACCGGCTTCGTCGCCGGACGCTGGACGGCGCTCGGCGCCTGTCATCCCAACCCGGCGCTCCAGGAGAACCGGCTCCACACCTTCCTCGCCGAGGGCTGCCGGAGGACCTCCGAGCCGCGCCTCGACGCCGGCGAGGACGTCCGGGTGGAGCTGGTGCCGGCCGCCTCGCTCCGGGCGCGGGTGGCCGCCGGGGAGATCACCCACGGCCTGGTGTTGGCCTCGCTGTTCCTGGCCGCGGTCCGCGAGGTGCTCCCGTGAGCGCCGTGCTCGCCCTGGTGCTCTCGCTCGCGCTCTCTCCCGAGGCCGCGCGGGCACTCCAGGGCCCGATGCTCTTCGGAAGCGGCCAGGCGACGTTCCTCGTCCTCGGGCCGGCGGGCGCCGGTGACACGCTCCGCCTGGCACGCGCGCGGGTGAGGCACGTCGACCTGTCCGCGACGCGCAGCTTCGATGACGCCGAGTACCGTCTCGCGGTCGACGTCCCGGCGACCACCCGGCCCGGACAGCAGCTCACCGGAGCCCTGTGGCGCTTCGGGGCCGAGAGCCCCGAGGGCCGGAAGCTCGAGGACGGCGTCCGGGTGGAGATCGAGCGCGAGGACCGCGTCGCGCCTGCGCCGACCCGCGGGCTCGCCTATCGGGCGCTGGGAACCCCCGACCGCCTCTACCTGGTGCACGCCGGCACCCGCTTCGCGCAGATCCTCCGCGTCCAGCCGGCGAGCGAGGTGGAGATCCCCCCTGGCGGGGTCCCGGTCCGGGTGGATCGCCCGTCGCAGGAGCCCGCCACCCGCATTCTTCCCGGGGAGTACGCGAAGGTCGTCGTCGGCGAGGGCCGGACGACGCGGGTCGCGGCTCAGGCCGAGATCTGGTTCTCCAGCGCCGCCCACTGAGCGGGCGGGCCCGCCCCACCCCGCGTTCGGTGACCCGAGACCGGATCGTGGTCCGTCCCTCCGGACATCGGGTGGCGCTATGGTCGAGGGTCCATGGCGTCGGTCGAACGTTCCCCGCGCGCCGTGGCGCTCGGGTTCTCGGTCCACACGGGCTGGGCGGCGCTGGTCGCGGTGTCGCGATCGGCCTCCGGGCTGGCCGTGCTCGACCGGCGCCGGGTCGGCATGCTGCCGGTGCCATCCACGCCCCGGCAGGATGGGTACCCGCACGTGTTCCACGCCGCCCGGGAGCTGTCGCTCGCCCAGGCCGAGCGCTTCGTCCGCGAGGCGGAGGAAGCGGCACGCATCACCGCCCGCGAGACGCTCCGGGCGACGGTGGAGGACCTGCGCGCCGCAGGTCACGGCGTCCGGATGAGCGCGATCATCACTGCCCGCGAGGGACCACGCCGCACGCTGGAGGAGATCCTCCAGAGCCACAGCCTGGTCCACGCCGCGGAGGGCATGCTGTTCCGCGCGGTGATCCGCGGGGCGAGCGAGGACCTCGGGCTCGGGGTCTTCCAGGTGCCTGCACCCGAGCTCATCCAGCGTGCGGCCCGGGCCCTCGGGCTCTCGAAGCACGAGGTCCCCGGGTTCCTCACCCAGGTGGGCCGCCCGCTCGGGCCGCCCTGGACCGCCGACCACAAGGCGGCGACCCTGGCCGCGGCCCTCGCGCTCAGCTGAGGCACGGGGCGTCCGCCCCTACAGCGCGGAGAGGATGGCCTCCAAGGCCTGGGCCGGCTTCGTGCTCCAGGGGGACTGGCACCCTCTCGGAGGCCCGGTGCGATAGCCGGCCCGGAACCTCCACAGGACAGGAGTGACCCCGTCCTGGAGGTGGCCCATGGCCCGCTTCGTCCGCAGGTATCCCCTGGTGAAGTTCGCGGTGTTCAACGTCTTGGCGGTGCTCGCCTACGACATCCTGCGGCACAACCCGGCCCGTGCCGCCGTGGAGCCTCCGGCGGTGGTGAGCACGGTCCAGTCGATTCCGACCTACGTCGCCGACGCGGACCGGGACGTCGGCCCGGGTAACTCCGAGCCCCTGCTGGCCCGCCACGACCTCTAGATCACCTGCGGAGGAACAGCCCCACCGCGCTGATCAGGGCGACCACCGCGAAGATCGCCCGCAGCGCGCGTTCGGGGAGCCGGTGAGCGATGGCCACTCCCAGCGGCATCGTCGCCACTCCGCCCACCGCGAGCGCGATGCCGCGGACCCAGTCCACGTTGCCCGCCCGGCCGTAGACGAAGAGGTTCACCAACGTCCCCGGGGCGACCAGGGCCAGCCCCATGCCCTGCGCGGTGGCCTGTCCCATGGCGTGGAGCGTGGTCATCAGCGGGACCGTGAGGAGCGAGCCGCCGACTCCGAACACGCCGGAGACGAAGCCCCCCACCAGCCCGAGAACGACGGCGAGCCGCGGTGGGAGTCGAGCGTCGGGGTCGACGCGGATCTCGGCCGAGCGGCTGCGGAGCCCGTAGAACAGGGCGAGCGAGAGCAGGAAGCCGGCGAACCCCAC
>DASROG010000153.1:0-16801 GCA_035646995.1 Myxococcaceae bacterium | reverse complement strand
GGCCAGCGCGGCGACGAACCCCACCGTCCGGACCGGCAGCACCGCCGGCCGGATCGGCCGCCCGGTCCGCGCTCGCCACAGCAGGGCACCGGCGCATACCGCCGCGGCCAGGCCCCAGACGACCCCGAGCCCCGCCACCGGCAACCCGGTGAGCCCTCCCAGCCGCTGCGCGAAGGGGCTGGTCCAGACCGTCTCGCAGTTCACCGAGGCATTGAGCGTGCAAACCGCCGTTCCGCCCGCCTGGATGGTGCGCAGCTCGAACCACTGGAAGATCGACAGGCCGATCTCCGCCATCCCGAGGCCGAGCAGCGTCCACGGCACCCAGGGCCGGACGGTTTCCAGCGGCTGCTTCGACCGCTTCTTCATGTCCTCTCCGGGGGCGGAGTCATCAGCACCAGCACTCGCGCGTCGGCTGGCCCGCCATTCCTCAGGCCGTGCGAGCTGCCCGCGGGACACAACACCGCATCCCCCTCCCGAAGTTCCTGCTGCTCGCCGTCCAGCTCGACCGTGGGTCGCCCCTCGAGCACGACGTACACCTTGTCCGACCGGCCATGGGCATGAGGGGTCTGGGCCTGGCCGGGGCGGAGGCAGTACACGTCGAGAAAGAACCGCTCCGTGGTGAAGAGGTTGTGCTTCTGGAGCTTCGCCTCGGAGAACCCGCGCACGTCCGGGAGGTGCTGGACCTTCACGGGGCCCTTATATAGCTGGCGTCCATGGTTCCGCTCCTCCTCCATCCGCGACATGTCGCTCTGGGCGCCACCTTCGGCGAGCTGCAGGGCCGGGAGGTGGTCGAGCGGGTGCCGGGGCGGGACGAGGACCGCGCTCTGCGGGTCGGTGCCGCGCTGTTCGACGCCTCGGCGCGCGAGGTGGTCCGGGTCACCGGCCCGGACAGGGTGAGCTTCCTCCAGGGAATGGTCACCCAGGACGTGGAGGGGCTGCCCGCGGGCTCGGTGGCCGATGCGGCGCTGCTCACCGCCAAGGGGTCGATGGTCGCCGATGCCCGGGTGGTGAAGCGCTCCGACGATCTCCTGCTGGTGACCGAGCCCGGGTACGGCGCAGTCGTGCGGGGGGCGCTGGAGCGGTACCTCATCAGCGAGGACGCCGAGCTGGCCGATGCCAGCGCGGCATTCGGCCAGCTCTCGGCCGTGGGTCCGGAGGCCGAGGCGCTCGTGGCCCGGGTGCTGGCGCTCGGTCCGCCGGCCGGCGCGGCGCTGCGTCCCTTCGACGCCGCCGGTGGGACCACGGCCTGGGCCCTGCCGCAGGGCCAGCTGCTCTCCGGGGTCGATCTGCTGGTGCCGGCGGAGGCGCTCGGTCCGGTGTTCGACCGGCTGCTGGACGCCGGTGCCACGCCGGTGGGCTTCGCCGCGCTGGAGGTCCTCCGCGTGGAGCGAGGGACTCCCCGCTTCGGCCTGGACATGGACGAGAGGACCATCCCCCTCGAGGCGAACCTCCAGCGTGCCATCCACTACCAGAAAGGCTGCTACATCGGGCAGGAGGTCATCGCCCGGGCCACGTTCCGGGGTCACATGAACCGGCATCTGGTGGGGCTGCGCTTCGCGGGCGCCCTGCCCTCGCCGCGGACCGAGCTTCTGGTCGGCGACCGGCGCGTGGGCTGGGTGACCTCCGCCGTCGAGAGCCCTCGGCTCGGTGCCATCGGGCTCGGCTACGCCCACCGCGACGTCGAGCACCCCGGGACCGAGTTGACCCTGGCCGGAGGTACCGGAAAGGCCACCGTCGAGACCCTGCCCTTCCCCGGCTGAGCGCCGGCACGCCACTGCCCGTTTTCCGGCCGCTGGCTGCAGCAGTGCATGTAGGACAGCCGCTTCCGGTGTCCCAGCCCTTGTGAGCCCCCGGGGGAGGTCTGCTAAGCGTTCTGTCGGCGCGAGAGCAGGGCCGGCGCGCACGGGCGGAGTCCTCGCCCCGAACCTTGCGCGCGATGTCCACCCTGCTCGCCATCACCAGCCTCTTTCTGGCAGCCGCCCCGGGTGACGTCCCGCGCGCAGGTGCGGAGTCACTCGAGCACCCGCTGCTCGCGGTGGGCCCGGCGGTGGCCGGCGACACGACCGTCCAGGCCGTTGCCGAGCCCAGGGCCGCGCCCACCTCGCGCATGGTGCGGGTCGCCTCCGAGGTGCTGGTCGCCGGTGCCGCGGGCACGCTCACCGGCGCGCTCGGAGGGTATCTCGGGTGCATCGGATCGCTCTCGGCGCAGGACAGCTGCTCGGAGGGCACCGTGGCCGCGGGGCTCCTCTCCGGCTTCGGCCTCGCGGTCGCGACGATGGTGCCTCTGACCGGGGCCTACTTCGAAGCCCACGGCTCTCCCTGGGTCAGCTGGTTCGGGGAGGCGCTGGGGGCGGGCGCCGCCTTCGGCATCGGCCAGGGCAGCACCAGCCGTCTCATGTGGGTGGCCCCACCGCTGATGCTCGCCGGGGCCGTGCTCGGGTACGAGCTGTCGGCCGGGTCGACCGCGCCGGCAGCGCGTCCGAAGGCCGCGACCGGGGAGCGGATCTCGGTCGTTCCCACCTTCGGTCCGGACGGGCGCGGTGGCGTCGTGGTCGCCGGCCGCTTCTGAGGACGAGCAGGGAAACGAGCCCGGAGAGGACCAAGCGGCTCCGCGGTCCAGTGCACGGAGCTCTTCTCCGGCACCGGTGCCTGGTGCCCGGTGGCACCACGCACTTTCCACGTCGTCGAGCGCGGTCCTGCTGAAGATGGGTCCCGAGCCCGGGCGGTACTTTCTGCACGTGGGAGGTCCTTCCACGTGCAGAAAGGATCGCCGAGGAGCCGAGAGCGCTCGGGACTCCCGGGGGACGAGACGGCTTCGCAATCTTCGGAGGACCTCCTGCGGGTCGCCGTGCAGGTGCGGGACGAGCCCTCAGCCCTTGACGCAGAGGACCTGCTTCAGCTCGGCGACGATCTCCACCAGGTCCGTCTGGTACTCCATCACCTGCTCGATGGGCTTATAGGCGCCGGGAATCTCGTCGAGCACGCCGCCGTCCTTCCGGCACTCCACGCCGGCGGTCTGCTCCGCCAGGTCCTTGAGGCTGAACTGCCGCTTGGCCTCGCCGCGGGACATCTTCCGGCCAGCGCCGTGCGAGGCGGAGTGCAGTGACTCCGGATTCCCGAGACCGCGGACGACGTAGCTCCGGGTGCCCATCGAGCCAGGGATGACGCCCAGCTGACCGGCGCGGGCGGAGATGGCGCCCTTCCGGGTGACCAGCAGCTCCTCGCCGTGGTGCGTCTCCTCCGCGACGTAGTTGTGGTGACAGAGCACCGGCTCGTCGAACCGGACCTGGGGGAAGTGCCGCCCCATCACCTGCCTGTACAGGTCGAACATCAGCCGGCGGTTGATCATCGCGTAGCGCTGCGCCCAGTCGAGGTCGCGACGGTAGGCCGCCATCTCCTCGGTCCCGGCGAGGAACACCGAAAGGTCCGGGTCCACCAGGGCGCGGTTGTGCTTCAGCTTCTTCGCCCGCGCCATGTGCACCTCGGCGAGCGACTTGCCGATGTTCCGCGAGCCGGAGTGGAGCATGAGCCAGACCCGCGCCTCGGTGTCCACGCAGAGCTCGATGAAGTGATTCCCGCCGCCGAGCGTGCCCAGCTGCTTCGCCGCCCGGCTGCCGAGGTCCTTCACCGCCGGATCGAGGTCGTCGAAGCCGGCGAGCAGATCCTTCACCTCCGCCCCGAGCCGCGGGTCCCGCGGCTTCACCAGCGCGTCGTGCGAGTCGAAGCCCACCGGGATGGCGTCCTCGAGGTCCGAGCGGAGCCCACGGAGGCTCTCAGGCAGATCCGCCGCGGCCAGGCTGGTGCGCACCGCGCCCATCCCGCAGCCGATGTCCACGCCCACCGCCGCCGGCGAGACCGCGCCGCGCATGCCGATGACCGATCCCACGGTGGCGCCCTTCCCGAAATGCACGTCGGGCATGACCGCCACGTGGGCGACCCAGGGAAGGCTGGCGATGTTGCGGAGCTGGGTCAGGGCCTGCGACTCGACCTGGTCCACCGGAGTCCAGAGCCGCACGTCGACCGTCTCTCCGCGGAGTCGGGCGAGGCTCATGACGCGCCTTCTAACCGCCGGACCCGGGCGGTGCCGGCCGCCCGTCGCTCCCGTGCACCCGGGCCTCCGACAGTCGCACGGCCGTTCCTCGGCGGAGAGAGTTCGGGATCTCGGCGATGGTGTCCACCCGGGCCACGAGCTCGCGCAGCGCCGCCGCCGGAGCGTCTCCCCACACCTCGACCGAGTAGCCGATGCCGCCCGAGACCGGGGGAATGCCTGTGAACTCGCCGCTCGCGCGGATCGCGACCCGGGTGAGCCGGACCCCGAGCGCCCGGGCCTCGCGGAACAGATCGTTCGAGACACATCCGGCGACCGCGAGGTGCAGCAGCTCGCCCCCGTTGAAGCCCAGGTCCTGACCGCCGCCATCCGCCGGGCGGTCGATGACCACCGTGTGGCCACGCGCCCAGCCGAGCGCGGTGGCGGTCCCCGGGAGACTGTCCGTCCGGACCTCGAAGTTCATGGGCTGCTCTCCCCCTGGTCGGGCGCGGGGCAGCATGGCAGCAACCGGCGGCGGCTGATAATGACCCCCGGTCATGGTGAATGTGCGCTTCGCACGGGCGACCTGGGGACTCGTCGCCTTCCTCCTCGGCGTCGTGCTGTGGGGCGCGTTCGTACGGGCGACCGGCTCGGGAGCGGGGTGCGGCGCTCACTGGCCGGTATGCAACGGGCAGGTGCTGCCCCGGGCACCGGCGCTCGAGACCCTCATCGAGTTCAGCCACCGCGTGTCGAGCGGCCTGGTCACCTTCGCGGTGGTTGGCTGGGCGGTCTGGGCCTTCCTGGCCTTCCCGCGCGGGCACCGGGTCCGCCGGGGGGCGGCGCTCGGCGTGGCGGCGATCCTGGTCGAGGGGGCGATCGGCGCGGCGCTGGTCCTGCTCCGGCTCACCGGGGCGAACGACTCCCCGGCCCGGGCTGCGGTCATGGGATTGCATCTGGTGAACACCTTCCTCTTGCTCGCGGTGGTGGCGCTGACCGGCGCCTGGGCGGCGGGGGTCACCCGCCTCCGGATCCGGGAGCAGGGAGCCGTGGGGGTGCTGATTCCGGCCGCGCTGCTGGGGCTGGTCGTCCTCGGGGTGAGCGGAGCCATCGCGGCGCTCGGCGACACGCTGTTCCCCGCGAGCTCGCTGGCCGAGGGCTTCCGCCAGGACATCTCGGGTGGTGCGCACGTGCTGCTGCGGCTCCGCATCCTCCATCCGCTGCTCGCGCTCGCCGTGGGCACCCTCCTCCTGGTGACCTCCGTCACGTGCGGCCTGCTCCGGCCGGGGCGCTCGGTGCGTCGCGCAGCCGTCGCGCTCGGCGGGCTGGTGCTCGTGCAGCTGATCGCCGGAATGGTGAACCTCGCGCTGCTCGCGCCGGTGTGGATGCAGCTCGTCCACCTGCTCCTCGCGGACGCGGTTTGGCTGGCCGCGGTGCTGCTCGGGGCGTCCGCGCTGGCGGAGGACGCCCCCCGGCTGGCGGTCGCCAGGCTCTCGGAGCCGGGGTCCGCTTCCGCCCGCTAGGTGGCCCCCTTGGCGCAGCGCGCCGGCCGGAGGAGACTCCGCCCACTCCATGCGAATCGCCGTGCTGACCGGCGGCGGCGACTGCCCCGGTCTCAATGCCGTCATCCGCGCCGTCGTCCGGCGGGCCCAGAACCACCGGTTCGAGGTGTTCGGACTCCGGGACGGCTGGAAGGGCCTGATCGAGGATCGGGTCTTTCCCCTGACTCGCGAGAACACCGCGGGCATCCTCCACCGGGGGGGCACCATCCTCGGCACCAGCCGGGTCAACCCCTTCACCCTCGAGGGCGCGGTGGAGAAGGTGATCGCCAACGCCGCCCGGCACGGCATTCAGGCCGTGGTGGCCATCGGCGGCGAGGGGACGCTGTCCGCCGCGGCCCGGCTGCACGAGCACGGGCTGCCGGTGGTGGGCATCCCCAAGACCATCGACAACGACCTCAACGGGACCGACTACACCTTCGGCTTCGACACCGCGGTCTCCATCGCCACCGAGGCCATCGACCGGCTTCACAGCACCGCCGAGTCGCACAAGCGGGTCATCGTGGTGGAGGTGATGGGCCGGCACGTGGGCTGGATCGCCACGCACGCCGGCATTGCCGGTGGTGCGGACGTCATCCTCGTCCCCGAGGAGCCGGCGGACCTGGCCGCGGTCGCGGAGCAGCTCAAGCGTCGTTACGCGGGGGGGACGAGCTTCAGCATCGTGGTGGTGGCCGAGGGGACGAAGATCCGCACCAGCTCCGACGAGCCGGAGCACGTCATCACCTCCGGCGCGCTGGACGAGGCCGGTCGGGTGCGGCTCGGAGGCGTGGGCCAGTACGTCGCCTCGGAGATCGAGCGGCGGACCGGCTTCGAGACCCGGGTCTCGGTGCTGGGCCACATCCAGCGGGGCGGGTCCCCCACCGCGCACGACCGGGTGCTCGCCTCGCGATTCGGCGTGCACGCCTGCGACATGGTGGCCCGGGGCGAGTTCGGGAAGATGGCCGCGCTGCGCGGCAACGAGGTCACGAGCATCCCGCTGGCCGACGCGACCCGGACGCTGAAGCGGGTCCCGGCGGAGTACTTCGACGTGGCCCGGGTCTTCTTCGGCTGACCGCCCGGCGGGGCCGCAAGCACAGGGAAAGACATGGCTTTTCGAGGTGTCAAACACCTCGTTACACCGGCCTCGCCTCCTGACCGCTGGTCCCGGACATCGAGCGCAGGAGCCGGCACGCGGGACAGGCAGGGGCGGGGCTACTCCTCACCCGCTCGATGACGTGCGAGGACTCGAATGGACCTGCATTCTCTGGACATGCTGCACGACGACCCCGAGGACGGCCGCTGGGAGGCGTTCGTCCGGCGTGACCCCGGCGCCGACGGCCAGTTCGTCGTGGCGGTGGAGACGACCTGCATCTACTGCCGGCCCACCTGCCCGGCCCGGCGCCCGCTCAGGAAGAACGTGCGCTTCCTGCCCGACCCGGCCACCGCCGAACGCCAGGGCTACCGCGCGTGCAAGCGGTGCAAGCCGGATCTGGCCCAGCTCCCGTCGGAGGCGCTGGTGGAAAAGGTGAAGGCGCTCATCCTGACCGCCCTCGAGACCCCTCCCGGCCTCGACGCGCTCTCCCGGGCCACCGGAATGAGCCCGGCCCATCTCCAGAAGACGTTCAAGAAGCACACCGGGATGTCGCCGAAGGAGTTCGTGTCCGCGGCCCGGCTCGAGCGGTGGAAGTCGGAGCTCCGGGCCGGAAAGCCCGTCACCGAGGCGTGGCTCGAGGCCGGTTACGGCTCGGCCGGGCGCGCCTACGCCGCGGCCAGGAAGCAGATGGGGATGAGCCCGGCGCAGTACGGGAAGGGCGGCGCGGGTCAGCGCATCACCTGGATGGTGCTCGACACGCCGCTCGGGGCGCTCCTCCTCGCGCGGACCGAAAAAGGGCTGTGCCGGGTCGCCTTCGGCGCGAGCCAGGCGGAGCTGGAGTCGTTGCTGCGCTCGGAGTTCCCGGCCGCCGAGCTCGAGCGCGCCTCGCCCGAGTCGGATGCGCGGCTCCGTGCGGCAGCGGTGGCGCTCGGCGAGCCCTCCGGCGCCGAGCAGATTCCGCTCGACGTCCGGGCGACCGCGTTCCAGCGCCAGGTCTGGCAGGCGCTCCGGGCCATCCCCAGCGGGACCACCGCCAGCTACGCCGACGTGGCGCGCTCGGTGGGCCACCCCCGGGCAGTGCGCGCCGTGGCTCGCGCCTGCGCGACGAACCCGGTGGCGCTCGCCGTCCCCTGCCACCGCGTCGTCCACTCCGATGGAAGCCTCTCCGGCTACCGCTGGGGGCCGGAGCGGAAGCGCGCGCTCCTCGCCGCCGAGAAGGCCGGCGTGGCCGACCACTGACGCTGACCGGTGGCCGGTTCCGGGACGATCCGAGGATCACCCACGAGAGCGCGCGCATGCCCCTGTTTCGCGCTCGTCGTTCAGCAGCCGGCGCTCCGCCCCGCTTTCACAGCTCCGGTGCGAGCAGCCGTGCGATGTCGTCGATGAGCCACCGCCGCCGGCTGGACGGGGCGAGCGTGCGGGGACACTCCGCCACCAGCCGCTCGATCCAGCCGCGCACCGCCGCGATCTCCGGGGGGCTGTAGAGGAGCAGCGCGTCCTCGTAGTTCAGGAAGAAGCTGCGCATGTCCAGATTCGGGGAGCCGATGTAGGCCACCGTCTCGTCCACCACCATTGCCTTGCCGTGCACCATCCCGTCGAACCAGCGGAACACCACGCCCGCCTCGGCCAGCTCGGGAAGAAGGCCGCGACGCGCCTTGTCGGCGAGCAGGTGATTGGAGACCGCAGGCATCACCATCTCGGTGCGTACGCCCCGGCGCGCGCAGAGCACGAAGGCGTGCTGAACGACGTCGTCGGGGACGTAGTACGGCGTCACGCACGCGACGTGGCTCCGGGCGGCGTACAGCGCGGTGACCAGCGCATCGTAGAAGGTGTCGGTCGCCATCTCCGGACCGCTCGGGACCAGCTGGACCACCGCCTCGCCCGCCGGTGGCGGCACCTGCGTGATCAGGACCGGGTCCTCCTTGCCGGCGAACGCCCAGTCCGCTGCGAAGAGCTGCGCGGCGTCCGCCGCGACCGGCCCGTCCACCAGGCAGGCCACGTCTCGCCACCGTCCGGGCCTGGGCGTGGGCCCCATGTACTCCAGCGCCATGTTCATCCCGCCCAGGAAGACGCGGTGCCCGTCGAACACGGCGATCTTCCGGTGGCTGCGCAGGTTGCTCCGCCCTCGGACCGGTGCGTGGAGGAGCGGCATGAACGACCGGACCTCGCCACCCGCGGCCCGCACTTCTCGCTCGGCGCGCGGGAGGATGGGACGCGAGCCGACTGCATCGAGGAGGAGCCGGACCCGCACCCCGGCCCGGGCCCGGGCGGCGAGCGCGCCCACCAGGCTCGCGCCTACCTGGTCGTTACCGAGGATGAAGACGGTGAGGTCGATGCTCCGCACGGCCGCTTCGATTGCGCCGAGCAGCGCCCCGTACGCCGCCTCTCCGGTGCCGAGCAGCTGGAAGCCATTCCCCGCGCGCACGCCAGGGACGCCCTCGGTGCGGAGCACGCGCGGCACGTCCACCGCGGGGTGGGTTCCGGGGAGCTCGGCCCGTGCAGCCGAGGCGAGCAGCGGTGCCTGCTTGCCCTTCGCGCCGCGGGGAAACTTCCTCCCTCCGAGGAGGAAGTAGAGCGGGATCGCGGCCCAGGGCGCGAAGACGAGGGCCAGGAGCCACGCCATCAGGCTCTGGGGCGCCCGGCGGGTGACCAGCACCCGCATGGCCACCAGCAGCCCAAGCACGTGCACGGCGACGAGCAGCGGGTGGGAGCGCACGAACGTCAGCACGGTCTTGCCGAGCGTAGATGTTTCAGGGCGCGGGCACGAGCGGGACGTCGAGCAGCGGCGCGCCTCTGCGCTCTGGCGCGTCGTAGTGCCACCACTCCATCCGGTTGGGCCGGAAGCCCGCCTGCACCATGGCCTGGCGCAGCGCCTCGCGATGGGCCCGGGCCTCGGCCGTCCCGGCGCTGCTCCCGTGGTGCGCCGCAGGCCCGAAGGTGTCGAAGGGCGTGGGCATCTCCACCGGCGCCCCGCTCGCGGTGACCAGCGTCACGTCCACCGCCGCTCCCCGGTTGTGGTGGCTACCGGTGTGAGGGTCCGCCACGTACCCCTTCCGTGGCACGAGCTTCCACATCGTCCACTGCACGTGCAGCGGCCGGTAGCAGTCCCAGGCCTTCAGCCGGAAACCCTCGGCCTCCAGGAGGCGTGCCGCCCCGGCCAGCCGGTCCACGACCCCGGGGAGCAGCAGGCACCGGGCGCCCTCGGGATAGACCGCCTTGCCCAGGAAGTTGTCCTCGGTCGCGTACGGGAGCTCCACCACCAGGCCCCGCACGCGGGTGCTCGCGTCGACCAGCGTCGTCGTGGTGCCGGCGTCCCCTCCGGCCAGCAGGACGGCGACCATCGTGAGCATCCGGGCGATCACGTGGCGTACGGGGTCGGGTCCGGCACGCCCGCCGCCCGGAAGCCCTCGCGCCGGATGAGGCAGCTGTCGCAGCGCCCGCAGGCCCGCCCGCGCGCGTCCGGATCGTAGCAGCTGAGGGTCAGCGCGTGGTCCACGCCGAGACGACCGCCGGTCTGGATGATCTCGGCCTTGCGAAGGCCAGAGAGCGGCGCATGCACCCGGAACCGTGCCCCCTCCACGCCGGCGCGGGTCGCCAGGTTGGCCACCGCCTCGAAGGCGCGGATGAACTCCGGCCGGCAGTCGGGATACCCGGAGTAGTCCACCGCGTTGACTCCGATGAAGAGGTCGGTCGCGTCGAGGGTCTCCGCCATCCCGAGCGCCAGTGCGAGGAAGAGGGTGTTCCGCGCCGGCACGTAGGTCACCGGGATGCCCGCGCCCCGCTCGGACTCCGCACGGTCCTTCGGGACGTCGATGTCGGCGGTCAGCGCCGAGCCACCGATCGCCCGCAGGTCCACCTGGACCATCCGGACGTCCTCCACGCCCTGCGCCCGCGCCACCAGCCGGGCGTGCTCCAGCTCCACCCGGTGTCGCTGCCCGTAGTCCACCAGCAGGCAGCTGCAGAGGAAGCCCTCGCTCCGGGCGATGGCCAGGACGGTCGCCGAGTCCAGGCCTCCCGAGAGGAGAACCACGGCGCGCCGGGCGATCATTGCTGCAGCGTCCTCCCCTGGACCGAGAAGCGGATGGTGCAGGACTGGCACTCGGCGCTGCATCCGGCGTCAGGCGTGTGGTTGAGCACCTGCACCTGCTCCTCGGTCACCCCGCAGACCAGCGGCACGCTCCACACCCCGCTGGGGTCGCGGGGGCCGACGATTCCCCCGCCCACCGGAGGGACGCCACCGTCGAGCACCACCGACGGCGGCGCGCAGGTCGTCGTCGAGCCGAGCGCCTGCGCCTGGGAGGCGCTGAGCAGCGCGATGACGTTGCGCTCCAGCACCTGGATGTCCGGCGGATCCAGGCCGCTGCAGTTGCAGGCGGCGAACACGCGCGGGGCCACCGCCGAGACGTCGATCACCTGTCCGACGATGACTCCGTACTCCGAGCCAGAGCCCTCGATGAAGGTGAGGTACCCGGCGTCGTACGGCGTGACCACCCCGCCGTCCGGCCAGCGTGTGCCGCCGTCCGGGGTGGTGGTCTGGTTGTAGGTGACCGAGAAGATGACGCCGGCGTCGACGAAGAGGCCGCCGATCGCACCGCCGTCCGGGCCGGCGTCGAAGATGGCCGGAGCGCAATCGTTGAAGAGCGGGTCGCCCACCGATTGAAGCAGGTACGTCCCCACCCGCTCCTTGCCCGGAACCGGCACCTCGCCCTTGCAGGCGACGATGGACACGGCCAGCAGGGCGAGGGTGAGGAGCGACGCGGGACGGAGCACGGTCGGCGGCGACCTTACACGAGCCGCAGCGCGCGCTGGACCACCGCGGCGAGCGCCGCGCTCCCGGTCAACACCGCCGCGGGGTCGACGGTGTCCAGGTCCGCCCCGCGCGCCACCGGGTCGAGCCAGAGCATTACGCGCGCGGCGGCGGCCGGAGAGGGCACGGCCGCGAAGGCCTCCGCCGCGGCGGCCGGGAGCCCGGGCACCTCGCCGGGCCGGGCCAGCGCCTGCCCCTCGTCCCCGAGGGCCAGAGCGAGCGCCACGAGGTAGGTGATCTCCAGCGGGCCGAAGACGGAGAGCGCTCCAGCGCCGGCGACCTGGTGCTCGGCGCTGGCCAGCCACGCCTCCGAGGCGCCACCCGGGTCGAGCCAGATCTGCAGCCCCGGAGCACCCAGCGCGGCGAGCGATTCGTCGAGCACCATCCTGAGGTTCGGCATCTCCTCGGGAGTGACGGCGACCACTCCGCCGGGGAGCGTCAGCGAGGTGCGTACCGGGCTGCGGGCGACGGGCTGCAGGGGCACCGGAGCGGCGACGGTCTCCTCGCCGGCGAAGAGGTGACCGAAGGCGGCGGAACGGGCCGCGGCCTCCGAACGGCCGGCGTGCCGGAGCGCCTCGGCGTGCAGCGCCCAGCCCTCGGCGTCCACCGGGTGCCGGGCCAGGAGCAGCGCCCAGAGCTCCACCGCCAGCGTCGCACCGATCTCGGTCCCGGCCAGCGCCGCGGCGAAGGTGCGCTGCGACTCGGGCGAGAGCGCCTCCAACGAGCCGATGGGCGCGAGGATGCGCACGGCGTCGGCGTGGCGACCGCCCCGGAGCGCGGCGAGCGCCAGCTCCTCCCGCTCCTCCGGGGTCCGGGCCAGCTGCTCCCGGAGGGCGAGCGCCTCCTCGACCCGACCGAGCGACTCCGCCAGCTCGGCACGCAGGCGGATCCGCTCCTCGGTCGCCGGCAGCTGGGAGAGCACGCCCAGCGCGTCAGCTGCCCGACCCAGCTGGACGTAGGCGTGCACGAGCTCGTCCAGACGGCCATCCAGCGCCTCCGTCCCGGCCAGCGAGCCCAGGCGTTCGGCGAGGTCGGCGAACTCCTCCGGCGACTCTTCGGCCGAGGTGAGTGCGAGCAGCTTGCCGATGGCGGCGACCGACGTCGGATCCTCGGCCGCAGCCCGTACCCATGCCGCGCGGGCCGCGTCGGTCCAGCCGATGGCGAGCGCGAGATCGCCGGCCTGAACCCGCAAGCCCGCGCGCTGCACGGGATCCGGCGTGGCGTCCACCCACGAGGACAGAGCGGACGCCGCATCCTCCAGCCGGTTGTCGTCGCGTGCCTGCTCGAAGAGCGCCTGCCACAGCTCCGCGGAGCGTGAGGGCACCCGCGCCGCGAGCAGGCGGAGCCCCCGCTCCCGCTCCGTGCCCCGGCGATTGCGCAGGTCCTGGAGCAACGCCTCGACGAACGCCGGGGCGGTGTGCGCGTCCACCTGCTCCAGCACCTCGACGAGCACACCCTCGAGGCCACCCAGCAACTGGAGCCGCTGGAGCGCGCGCAACCGCTCCTCGTCGCTGGCCTGACCCGGTGGGGAGACGAGGATCGCCCGGTGGAGCTCCTCGGCGAGGTCCTTGATCCGGCGCGCCTCGGCCAGCTCGGCACAGGCCTGGCGCTCGGCGCCCGTCCCCTCCTGGAGCAGCAGCGTGGCCAGGCGGCGCAGAGCCTCGGCGCCGGCCGGAGCCTGGGCCAGTCCCCAGAGGCTCTGGCGGATCCGCGGCGCGTCCTCCAGCGCCTCGGCGATCTCCAGCGCCTGCGCGAACTGCCCGTGGGCGAGGAGCGGCTCGTACCCGTGCTCGATGGCCCGGGCACCCGCCCTGAGCCGGAGGAAGCGTGCCGCCCAGGCGCCGGGGCCGAGCGTCCCCGGGTGGAGGCGGGCCACCCGCTCGAGCAGCTCCTGTGCCTCGGCCGGATCGCCCGCGCCCTCCCACGCCTCGGCGGCCTCGAGCAGCAGCCTCGGCCGGTTCTCGGGGGGCGCGAGCTGCGCGGCCTGGGTGAGCGAGGCCGCGGCCTTGGCCAGCTCGCTCGCGTCGCGCATGAGGCCGGCGAGGAGGAGGAGCGCATCCTGGCTGGCCTCGGTGGCCACCGACGCACGAGCGAGCCGCGCCGAGCGCGCCTCGTCCCCGGCCTGCTGCGCGGCGAGCGCGGCATCGTAGAGCAGCCGCGCCCGCTCCGGTCCCTGCGCCATCTCGGCGCGGGCGGCGAGCACCGTGGAGCGGGGGAGCGCGTCGTCCACGCCCTGGAGGAGCGGGACCAGCAGCTCGAGGGCCTCGGAGTATCCCGGGCCCGAGCGTCCGCCGGCCGCGAGCGGCTCGAGCAGCCCGCGGGCCTCCTCGGTCTCCCCGCGCTGGAGCAGCAGCCGTGCCAGCTCGAGCTTGAGGGGGGTCGATTCCTCGCCCAGCGGCGTACCGGCGACGAGGCCCCGGAGCACCGGCACGAGCGCGTCGAGCTCGCCCCGGCGGCGATGGCTGTCCGCGAGCGTCCGGAGCGCGACCACGTTTGCCGGGTCCGCCTGGTGCGCGCGCTCGACCAGCGACAGTGCCCGCGCCTCGTCCTGGAACACCTCGGTGGCCACCTGGGCGGCCTGCACCAGGAGATCGGCCGCGCGCGGGCCACCCGACGCCTGGGCAGCGCGCTCGAGCAGGGAGAGGAGATCCTGGTGTCGGGAGACCGCGCGCAGCCCGGCCACCGCGCGGTCCACCACCGAGGACTCCGCGGGCCGGAGCTCGGCCAGAGGGAGCAGGGCCTCGAGCGCGTCGGCGGGATCATCCACCAGCGCGGCGGCCCGGCGGTAGAGCGCCTCGGCCTCCTCGGGGCGGGCGAAGCGGGCCAGCCGCACCGAGGTGCGGAACAGCCCTGGCGCGTCCTGGCGGCGGCCGTGCACCTCGGCCAGGAGCGACAGCGCCTCGCGGCCGCGCTCGCCATCCGGATCGGCGGCCACCACTGCCTCGAGGGCGTCCGCAGCGTCGTGCAGCGCTCCGGCGGCCAGCGCGGCGTTCCCCAGCCGCAGCTGCAGCCGCACCCGCTGCGCCGTCGGCAGGTCCGGAGCGAGCTGCAGCGTGCGACGATCGTAGGGCTGCGCGGCGATGGGTCCACCGGCGGCGGCCGCCAGGTCACCGCGGGCGAGCAGCGCCCTCACGTCGTCCGGGCTGACCCGGAGCAGCTCATCCCAGGCCTCGGCGGCGAGGAGTCCCTCCCCGGCGCGGGTCAGCACCTCCGCGCGCTCGGCGAGCAGGGCCGGTGCCTCGGTGGCGACGGCGCGCGCACGCTGGGCCAGCAGCTCGGCCAGGGCGCGCACGTCGCCCTCGACCCGGACGCGTCGCGCGGCGAAGGCCACGTCCAGCTCGGGGGCCTGGTCGAAGGCGCGATCCTCGGCGGCGCGGGCGTCGTCCTCGCGGCCTCCGGCGCGGAACCCCTCCGCGGCGCGCAGCCAGGTCCGGGCGGCCTCGGCACCCACCTGCCGCTCGGCGCGGGCAGCCTCGAGCCGGCCCAGCGCCACGCCGTCGCCCGCGGCCTGGAGACGCGCCGCGTGCCGTCCGTAGGCGGAGTGGAAGGGATCGGCCTGGAGCAGGAGGGCGTCGTACGGCGCGGCATCGGCGTCCTGTCCCCGGGAGACCAGGAGGTCCGCCAGCTCGGCGGTGATGGACGCATCCGCCGGGGCGAAGCCATGCGCCGCGGAGAGCGCATCCAGGGCCTGGTCGGGCTTGTCCAGCTCACGGTACAGCCCCGCGGCGCGGCGGAGCAGGTAGGCCCGCGCTGCGCCCTCGGTCCGGCCCCGGGCGGCGGTGACGTAGTAGGCCGCGAGGTCGGCGCCACGGCCGGAGCGCTCGAGGAGCTGCACCAGGAGGGCCTCGGCGGCCGGATGGCCCGGCACCTCGGCAAGCGCATCACGCACCAGCGACTCGGCCTCGGTCTCGTCTCCCAGCGGCCCGGCGTGGAGCTCGGCGACCTGAACCAGGGCGGCCGCCCGCGCCTCGCCGGGGGCCAGCAGCGGCACGGCGTGCTTCAGCCATCCTGCCCGGGCCCGGGTGTCGCCGCGGCGCGCGGCGAGATCCGCCAGCTGGGCGGCGGTGTCCACGTCCGGGGCGAGCTCGAACGCCCGGGCGAGAGCCGCGCTGGCCGCGGTCGCGTCCGCGCGCACGTCGAGGAAGAGCGACGCCCGGCGTCGTTCCACCGCGGCCGCGTCCGCCTTTCGCCCGGCGCCCTCCAGCGTCGCGCGGAGGCGGGCGAGCGCCTCCAGCGCCTCGTCGGCCCGGTCGGAGCGGGAGGCGACCTCGGCCACCTCCTCCAGCGATCGCGAGGCGAGCGGGACGTCGCCACTCCGGAGCGCCGCGTCCGCGGTGGCCTGCAGCGCTCCGAGAAGTGCGGCGCTGCGCCCCGTCTCGCGGTGGAGCGCGGCACGAGCCTGGTGCGCGGGAAGCGGATCCGGGAGCGCGGACGCGGCCCCGAGCAGCAGCCGCTCGGTCAGCTCGGGATCCGCCAGCTCCGCGCGGGCCCGCTCGCCAAGCTTCAGCAGGGCGCGTCCCACCTCCTCGGACGGTGGCTGGCGGAGCTGGTACGCAGCGAGCAGCTCGATCGCCTCGCGGGGGTCGGTGCGGGCGCGCAGCTCGGCCAGGCGCTCCACGGCGGTGACCGGGGCGTCGGCACGGTCGGCCAGGCGGCGGAGCGTGGCCTCCGCCTGGGGCAGCTCTCCCGCCTCGGCGAGGAGGTCGGCGTGGGCGAGGAGCACCTCTCCCTCACGGCCCGGACGCTGCCCCCGATCGAGACCGACCACCACCGCGGCGAGGAGCGGCAGGGCCTCGGCTCGCGACCCACGCGCGTACAGCGACAGCGCGAGCTCGGCCAGCTCGTCGCCGGCGGCGGGCACCAGGGCGTGCGCCTGCCGGCGGAGCGCGAGCGCGGCGGCGCCGTCGTGGCCCGCTGAGGCGAGCTGCGCGGCCTGGCGGAGGAGATCGGCGGCGCGATCCGCCGGGAGGAGGGCCGGGGCCTTGTTCAAGAAAGGCGAGGCCTCGCTCCACGCTCCGCGGCGAAGCTGGAGCGAGATCAGCCGCTCCAGCGGCCTCGGCGCCTCGGCATCGAGGTGCACCGCGCGGCGGAACGCCGCCTCGGACGCCTCGGCGCGGCCCAGCCGCTCGTCGAGGAGCGTTCCCAGCTCGGTGAAGAGCGTGGCTCCGCGCTCGCGCGGGGCCCGCTCGGCCTCCACCTCCAGCAGCTCGGCCACCGCCGACCAGTCGCCGGCATGCTCGAGAAGGGCGCGGAGCCGCGGGAGGGCCCGCGGGTGCCGGGGGGAGATCTTGAGGACCCGGCGGTAGCTGTCGGCCGCGGCGGCGGAATCGCCGCTCTCC